>NZ_CAWPDB010000032.1:0-6926 GCF_963886625.1 Vibrio sp. V23_P3S9T160 | reverse complement strand
ATATTATACCACTCGGATTTTTTATCTATTTCAGTATATTTTATAAATTCGCCACTCACTGGCCCAACGCCCTTTTGACCTTTCTCCAGCTTTCTTATGAAGGATATATTGGCGTAAGTATCTCCTTTCATGTTGACTGGGCGATCTAGTTTTTCCGCTTGCTTGAGTAGTTTTATGTAATTCTGAGCGGAGTGCGGATGAGTAACAATACTAAGTGCACTTAGGCGTAGGGTCTTATGTGCCATGTATATTCCTTAATTTTAATTATCTACAATAAGACTGAATACCAAAATACACGGCCAACTATCGTGATTTTTTGCTCCAGCACTTGCTCTTCTGTGTATTCTCTTGGTGGATACTCCACCTCGTTAAAACTGTAAATTCTTAAGCCACCACCCGGTAGGCTATACAGCTTCTTAATAAACAACTCGCCGTTATGGTTGATGGCAAAGATCTTTCCATCTGTCAGTTTTTTGTTCCCACAATCAATACCTACAGTAGAACCATCTGGCAGAACAGGTTCCATACTATCGCCGTGAACGGCTACACATTTAGCATTTTCTGGTGATACGTTATATCTGCGTAAGGTCGACTTAGCGAAACGAAGGCGATAGCCTTTATCGTGTTCTGCATCTGTAATGAAGCCATTGCCAGCTGAAAGTCTAACGTCATCTAAAAATGGGATTGCGACTTCATCTTCACCTAATGGGGTGTTGCTATCCCACACCTGCATGTTTCCAAGTAGTTCTGCATTACTTACAGGACTTAATTTTTGTTCACCTTTACCCGTTTGAAGCCATTGAGGATCAACTTTAAGCTTTTTACAAAGGGCTATGAGATTAGAGCCTTTTGGAGTTGTTTCGTTGCGTTCCCAAAAGACGAGTGAAGTCGGTGACACTCCAATACTAGATGCCACTTGTTGCTGCGTAAATTTAAGTTCTTTACGAACTCGGCGAATACGTTCGCCAATGGTTTCTTTAGTCATGTTAGTTATCTTACATTTACTTGACTTAAGTTTTCTTATGAATTTAAATATTAGAAAACTAATATTGAGGCGCATATGGAAACACACCTACCACCAATTAAGACGACAAATGTTATTGAATTCTTTGGCTCTAAGCAGAAGGTTGCTGATGTCGTTGGAACAACACACTCAGCAGTAAGCCAATGGGGAGAATTCGTCCCTGACAGCCGAATCTTTGAATTTCACTATCTGATGAAAACAAAAGAGTGGAAACGAAGCTGCCAAAGCTAATGCTAACAAGCTAATCATTTTTAGATAACTACCAAACCAAGGAGCAAATGGTGAATAAGAAAGAGATGGTGAACAAAACCATAGCTGGGATAACGGGCGGTAAAGAAGCCGTTGCTGCTGTGCTTGGTATGTCCGTCGATAGTTTCAATAACCACCTGTACGAAAAGAAAGGCTCACGTTTCTTTAGTGTCGATGAGCTGGTGGAAATGGCAGAGCTAACGAGTACACCGTTCGTGTCTGAATACTTCGCGCAGCGTGTTGGCTTTCTGGTAGTAGAGGCGCCCAAAGCCAAGGAACTCGACAACATCGATATGTTGGATTGTCACCTGCAGTTGAATGCGGTGAAAGGGCTGTTAGATCAAAGTATTCAAGAAGCTAAAGCAGACGGCGTTTTTGATGCTAAGGAGCGAGGTCTTATTGAAGCATTAAAGCACGATTATCAAGGCATGTTCGAAACATTCATGCTCAAGCTCGATGCTTTATACAAGGAGGATTAATGAGAACAGAATCGTTTTGGGAAACCGTAAATCAGATGTCGATGATGACTGTGAATACTTGTCGTGTGGCTTCGAGCCAAGGGCAGAGCACAGACACTTTTGAACGAGAGCAAATCCAGTTCTTAAAAGAAAAGTGCGAGCGTCATTTACGTGTATTGGATGAAGAGAATGAGTTGGCTTTAAACCGCGGCAACGGTCTAAAGCCGAGTGGAAATAACCGCGAGGAAATTTCACATACCACTTCGGAGAAGCAGTGATGGGAAGAATAGCACTAAGGGCTCAGTTAGAGAACCACCAGTTTCACTACTTCATGGTGGTTGATGGCGAACGAACTGAAATCACCCATGAAGAGATGGAAGATTTGTATCACGCAAAGCAGGTTTACTTTGCTGCTGTCTATGGAGGTATTCATGGCTAAGGAACGTATAGAGCGGGACTTTTATCCCACGCCTTCTTGGTGCGTTAAAGCTTTACTCGATTGTATTGAGTTTCGCGAAGGGGATGTGATTTCAGAACCTTGCCGTGGTGACGGCCGTATTACCAATGAACTGCCCAAAGGGCACATTATCAAGTATGCAGAACTGGCCGAAGGCATTGACTACTTAAACCCGAACAAAGATATGTCGGCAGATGTGATCATCACAAACCCGCCATTCAGTTTGGCTTTGGAGTTTATTGCTACAGCAATGACGAGAGATTTAGCGCAAGACGGAACAATGTGTTTTCTTCTTCGTTTATCGATGCTTGGCAGTAAGCAACGCGCTGACTTCTGGCGTTCTTTCCCTTGGACAAACCTACTTATTCTCACTCCAAGACCTTCTTTTGTTCATGGCTCAACGGATAACTCTGAGTATGCGTGGATATGTTGGGATAGGGGAAACCGTATTAAACGCCCAACATTCTGGACGTTGAAGATAGATGAGGTTGATGTATGAAAGCTGTTCCTATGATCTTCAATACAGAAATGGTTAAAGCGCTTTTGGAAGGGCGAAAGAGTGTTACCCGTAGGCCCGTTAAACGTGCTGGGATATTTAATTGGGTTGTTTGTAATCGTGAAACTGGAAAGCGTTATACAACCAATAAAGATAACCCAAACCAAAAGTGGTTGGAGTTTCCAGTTAATGTCGGCGACCTTATTTGGGTTCGTGAGACTTTCCGTTTGTACAGCAACACTGACGAATGCGGATGTTCTGATTATTGCTCTTGCCCTCCTAATGGAACGCCACTCTACTTCGCTACTCATGATAATGGTGAGAGTAAATGGAAACCTTCTATCCATATGCCACGCTCAGCTAGCCGATTGACGCTGAAAGTTACTGATGTACGTATTGAGCGAGTTCAAGAGATTACTGATGCACAAGCCAGAGCTGAAGGCTGTTGGTATGGCCTTGGCGGTGGGGAAGTAGACTTAGCAGTATCGCCACAAGATCATTTTCCTACGTTGTGGGAGTCACTTTACGGTAACTGGAATGCTAATCCCTACGTTTGGGTAATAGAGTTCAAGGTCATTCAGCAGAACGTGGATAGCGTTATATCTGAAATAGAAGCGGGATTAGAGGAGAGCATCAATGGCTAGGTTATTCGATGTGGTTCGAGAGCTTTCTGGCCATTCTGCTTCGATCAGTATTCCTCGGCCTTATATTAAGTTCTGCGAAGGCAACCATACACACGCTGCTGTTCTCTCTCAATTGGTGTTTTGGTCCAGTACTAAACCTGATGGCGAATGGTTCTATAAAGCGAACGATGAGCTGGCGAACGAGCTGTGCTTAACGGTTGATCAAGTGCGTTACGCGATTCGTCAGTTAAAGAACAAGATGGGCGATATTATCCAGACCCGCATTAAGAAGGCGAATAGCGTTCCTACTACGCATTACCTTATTGATGGTGATCGCTTAGTGGATCTTCTATTTCCTAAAACTGAACACAATTCCCAAATGGATTCGGTAATTTTACCAGATGGAAATGGGAATATTACCGAAACGAACTGGGAGGATTCCCAGAACCATGGAAGTGGTAATTTTCCCGAATCCATTAACAGATCCAAACCAGATCAAAACGAACAGATCTTGAATGTTCCGAGCAAGCTCGAAACCGAAATTCCGCATGACCCAGTTTTGTTTGAAATTCCTTTGAAGGGAAAGAGTTCGGTTCATCTAGTGACTAAATCTCAGCTAGCCGAGTTGAAAGAGCTTTACCCCGCTGTAGATGTTCTTCAGCACCTACGAAATATGATTGGTTGGTGCAAAGCCAATCCAACTCGTCAGAAAACCTCGCAAGGCATCATGCGGTTTATCCATTCTTGGTTATGCAAGGAGCAGGACAAAGGGGGGATTAAACCTCAGTCTGTTCAACAAACTCCTCAAACCGATGACCGAGACGTTTTGAAGCGCAAGATTCGTGAATTGGAAATGGACATCAACAACGAGAACGCAGCGCTCATTTCTTTTCAGCAACGTAAATCTCCTGCCTCGCAAGAAGCAGCGAAGTCTTCAGAGCGCAAGGTGAAAGAGATGATTGCACAACGTGAACATCTGGTGGAGGAACTAAGGGGGCTAAATGGCGAATGAGAAAGATCTTGTTGCTTTAATGCAGTCACGTAAACGTCTTTGGAAACCGAGTGAACTGTGCAAGCAGTTAGGTATTACGGTTTGTCAGTTGGTGAGATTGGTTGAAAGGGCTAGAAATTCAGGTACCACGCTGAAGCTAGAGAACGGTGAGCATACTGACTATACGAGTAAGTATTGGTTAGTGGAGGGATGAGCATGTTTGAACTTAGTACCCAAACTGAAATGACGATGAGCAGTCGTGAGATTGCAGAGCTCACTAAGAAAGACCACAAGAATGTTCTACGTGTTATTCGTTCATTGATTGATGGTCACGTTTTAGTCGCTCAAATTGAGCCACTAAAATTTGAGTACCGTGGACAGCTGTTTGACTACTACGAATTAGGTAAACGTGATTCTTTGATTGTGGTTGCCCGTCTTTCACCAGAATTTACTGCTGCAGTTGTCGATCGTTGGCAGGAACTAGAGAAAAGCAGTCAGGTATCGGTACCGGCTACTTTTGCTGAAGCGCTTCAACTTGCTGCTAACCAGGCTAAAGAATTGGAAGTTAAAAGCGAGCAGCTTGCGATAGCAGCTCCAAAAGCTGAGTTTGCTGATGCTGTGGCAGGCGCCGACAAAGGCGTTCTTATTGGCCAGTTTGCTAAAGCGGTTGGTTTAGGTCCTATAGCTATCTTCCGTATTCTGCGTGAATTGAAAGTATTCATGAGTCGCGGCAGTTCTTACAACCTTCCATATCAAGAGTTCGTTGAACGTGGCTATTTCACAGTTAAGCAAGGTACCTACGAAACGAATTCAGAAACCAGAATTAGCCATACCGCAATGATCACTGGGAAAGGTGAGATATGGCTACGCAAGAAGCTGATTGAAACAGGCCACTTAAAGGCGGTGGCGGCATGAAGATCATTAGAGTATTACCAAATAGTAAAGCCGTTGACGCTTTGTGTATCTGCTACGAGAAGAAACGCGTTTATCGTCACGAAGGTAAGCAATATTTCGTGAAATCTTTGAATGTAACAGGTGCAGGGCGTTCTACCCGTTTGGAAGCGGAACTTGAACCTGTTTGGAACTATGAGGGAGTGTTATGAAGAACAACATAGAAATGTTTGATGAATATGCGGCTAAGATTTTTGATCAACTGTACCGTTCGTTTCCTGTTCCTATTGTTTTGAAATGTACCGAAGTGTGTGGTGATACTGAGCTGGATGAATTTGGGCGAGTGTTAGGAATCGATGGGGAACCATCAAAACCATTTGAGATATGTTTTGGTACTGTTCAGTGGCTGCAAGAATCTGGGTATTTAAGAACAGAGCGCAGCGATAATTATTGCTTCTATCGTTGTGTGCTTTCCGCGAAAAGTCTGGAGGTTTTGAAGTCCACACCAGAAAGCATCAAAGTGAAAACGTCATTGGGTGAGTCGTTAGCCGGTGCAATGCGCAAAGGCTCTATGGATGTCGCGATTCAGTTGTCCAACGAAGCCATAAAGATTGGCGCTGGAATGTTGATGGGTGTTCGTTAGTGCTAGTTCTTCAACCTTTTCTACAACCTGACCTTGGTTTAATGATGTTTAAGCCTGGCAAAACTCTGTTGAGTGAGCTGGTAAAGATGAGTCAGGGAAACCGGCTCATTGTTATGCCTTTACCGGAAGAGTTGGTGAATGTGCCCAGTGGGAAGATGAACCGTTCGGTATTTCCAAATAGTTCGAAATCGCTGGTGGACGACAAGCGCTTACTCGAGTTCTTTAACCATGCTGAAGTTAAAAAGCGTCTTGGTAGTTTTAAGCATTGGTTAGAACGCATTCCACATTGCCAGCTTTCAGATGGCGAGTATTGCGATAAGAACTTAACCGTTCTCGATGGCGCCGTGCGTGTGTGTTGGCATCATGACAACCAAGAGCGGAACAGCCCAAGCATTGAAACTCAATCAATCGCTCAACGTAATGTTCTGGTTTGGGGATTGGAGCGTGTTAAATCTCAACTTCGATTAGATAGGAATATTTCATTACCTGAGCTTTGCTGGTGGAGTGTAGTGAATGGCGTTTATGAACACTTACCACAAACCATTGTTGATGAAGTTTTTGGGCTAAAGAAAAAGCCAGAGACAAATGGTTTAGTTGTTCGGAGAGAAAGTGATGAGCGCTTCGAACTGAACTCTAAAGGGATTCTTAAAGAACGCGCCGGCGTGGTGAAATTAATTGTTGATGACGAGCCACCAGCCATGTTCATGGCCAGACCAAAAGATATTACCTGGCAAAGTGAAAAGTACCTAAAGTTCGTCCGTTCTTTACCTTGCGTAGTGACTGGAAAAACTGAAGGGGTGGTGGCTCATCACTTAATCGGTCACGGAGAAGGAAAGATGGGCGCCAAAACCCACGACCTTTTCACCTTCCCATTAACTGCAGAAGAACACCGCAAGTTTCACGATGATCCTAAAGGCTGGGAAGCCAAGAACGGTTCACAATTGTTCTATGTGAAGCAGACGATTAAAAGGGCGTTGGAGTTGGGGGTTATAGTCTAATGAGTATCTATATATTTAATAAGAAACTATATTTTATTCTGGCCGGTTTTTTTGCGGCCAATGAGTTTCTGGCCGGTTTTTTGCGGCCAATGAGTT
>NZ_CAWPDB010000031.1:0-9416 GCF_963886625.1 Vibrio sp. V23_P3S9T160 | reverse complement strand
GAGGTGATTTAATAACCCAATTATTAGGGTCACTATTTTTTTTAGCAGTACAATCACTAAATTTATCAAAGCAATTCTTAGTATAAAAAACTCTAACTCTAGGCCCATCAACAATGACCTGCATTGAGCCTGAATTAGATTTGAAGTTCTTGTAATAGTTATCCATTACTTTCATTTTAGCTTCAGCGTCTCTAGGAATAACGGCAGATATTCGGTGGTAAGATTCAAAAGGATATTCCCATCCTTTTGCCCAATAACCATCTATATGAACTGGCACTCCCATTCTTCCTCCTGATGAATGAGCGCCTGGATAGCTACTGATTGCCCCCATAGCAAAATTAGCCTTACCACCAGATTCGGAAGTAATTGACATATTCGTAACACCATGCTCACCTGTCGTACTTCCATTGGTAAAGCCGACATCAACGGAATAAGGCTCAGGACTACAGCCCAACAACCCTGTGATTAATATAACTATTAAATTAAGTTTTCGCCATTTAAGCATTATTAAATACCTTGCGTTTAGGTTGTTGATTACTATCGACATTAAGAGCATTGACCAATGTATCAGTGATACCTTCATAACCAGAATTGATTAATGCATCATGGGGACGATGTATATATGTATATATTGTTTTAATAATTCATCCTCACAGCTTTGCCAATGTGCTTTAGATATTTTACCTAATGGTTCATTTTCCATATTTGACCAAGTCTTTTTAATAAATACATCGTCAATATAATCTTTAGGCGGTTGAATAAGATCATCTCGCCAAATAATGCCATGGCGTTGCGCTTGTTGTTTCATTCTTTCAAAGGCCAGAGCAGAGATGGCATTGCTAATCGGCACGAAATGATAATAGAGTAATTGACCATCTACTGACTTAACTTCTCCATATATACCGTCTTTTTCTAATGTTTCTTTTTGCCATGTTTGATTTTCAACAACCAATTTCTGCTGAACAAATGCCGCTCCTGCATTCGCTTCTCGAATTGACTGCAATTCGCCTTTGTACTTTTCGAAAAATGATTCCTGCTTGATAAGATGTCGGTTGTAGGTTGAATCAACAGGTGTGTTGAGACGTGAAGGTAAATCCGTTCGACTATATTGCATTTTCGATGGGTAACCACCGCCTACATCAGTATGGCTACCAGGGAATACTTCTTGGCAGAAAATACCGTCAGCAAACGCTATGGCCTCTTGATGACCTTGCCCTAATGAAGTGAGGGGGAAGTTTTTACGGTATTCATGTTGAGCGCAAATCTGAAATACTCTTTCTGCCGCATTGGGTTTTAATCCAAGTTGGTAATTACCTTCATTTTCATTGCCTGGGAAGTAAAACGATCCTACCGTATCAAATAAACCCACAAAACGGACCGAAACACGACGAGTAGTATCAATGGCATAAAACTCTTTGGAAAGTGAGTCAAAACGTTTATAGCTTTCATTGCCTAATAAGTTAGGAACCAACGAGCTAGGATTAGAGCTTCTATTGGGATTAATGTAATCAGGAAATCCTTCACTCACAGCATTAATAAAGTGTCTTGCCAGTGCCGCACCGCGACTAAAACCAAACACGTCAAATTGGATGTGATTGATTTCCGAGTATATACCTTTTTGTTCAAGAGATTTTATATTTTGTGCTAAGCTAGACAAAAAGCTCTGCCACTTCCATAGCCCGCCTGTATCATCAAAAGCTCCCATCGCTTGCCCTGCTAACTTCTCATCGCCGCCCGCATCGATGATCGGATTAGGCTCACCTGGCGAAATGGGAATACCATCTACCGTGCCTACCCCTGATATATAAATTTTGGCCGATTCGCCTTCTCGCTCTGGATAGGCTTCAAACAGACGAGCGACATTCGTTCGCGATTTATTACCGTAAGTTTCCTTATATTCATCATTGGGGTTATTTTGCCCAGTCCCATCAAAGAACACGCCGATACGTAATGTTCGTTCAGGTTTTACATTAACGATAGCAATATCTTTCCCTGCCATGCTTTCGCTCTTAATCGCTCTAACACTAGTATCGACTAAGCAGCGTTCGGTATAGTCATAAAACGTATTTAATGGGTGATTAAATGATTTCGGGGAAACAGGCGGCAGGCCATAAACGGTGATATTTTCCTGCTGCGTTTCAGCTTGGTGTTTATCTTCTCTTGCAATAATAGGTTGCTGAGTCGCGTCCAGTAATGTAGGAATATCTAATTTAACGCCATATTTACTTAGCCACTCGTCATCTAGGTTGTCGAGCGCTTCACGGGTAATTTGCTGCTCAAGATAAACCAGATATTGATTATCGACGACTTTGCCGCCAATTTTCCAATAAACCAGCAAAGCACTTTGGTAAATGTTATAGGCTTGAGTGTCATCTAATCGATGTGGTGTAGAGCGAGTCCCGTAAAAACTCCATTTGTTATCGCCAAGCAATTTGTACTCTTGGACCAATTTCCCATCGTGAAAATGATAAAAATAACCTTCAGTAGGAAGGCCAAGCCGCTCACCTAATTGCACCGCAGGGCAAACGGGAATAAAACCTTCATAAGCAGTTTGTGTCCCGATAGGTTTAACCTTGACAGTCTCTTCAAGTGAAATTCCCATTGGGTATGAGGCGACTTCGGCGACCAAGCGTTTTGGTTCATCAATGGCGGTAAGAATAGTGTATCGGGTGCCGTGTGCTGCTTTAGATTCCGTCCAGCGACCGAGCATGACCTCATTTTTGGTCTTAGCTAACACAAAAGAACAACTAACTTGCTGACGAAACGATTCATCAGAGCAAGCGATGTCAAAGCAATATTCGTATTTCAACGAAAGAGGCTCGTCGGGATTATTTCGTATTGGAGGCTCGGGGACATAGGGTGGCATTGGTAAGGGTGGATGCAAATTGCGACTTTGCGTTGCCCCAGAAACAGCGCCTGTAAGATTGGTTCGAGCAAGCAATGCTTTTTGCGCGGCAGGTTCGAGGTGGTCGATAGTTTGGCTGTTGAGCACCCAATGAGAGAGACCCATTTCGTTTGATTCTTTGAGCAGCATAGGAGTAACAGGCGAATCATTTAACAACAGCCAATGACCTTGCTCTACCTGCTCAATAAATTTGTCAACACTAAAATTAGAGGGGATAGCGGCTTTAAGGGCTTTTTTATCTAACGAATCGAGTGCGCCTTCAATTTGCGCAAACTCGTGAGCCATCAACTCGGTGATACGAACGGCTTTATATGTCACTGACGTTCCCTTACAGTTATTATTTTATTTTTGCCGTCATTTTAATCAGTTAGATAGTCAAGGCTAGCCTTAAAGAAGTATTAGTTAGATTAAATCATGAACCGAAATCACATTATATGGATTAGGTTGATTATGTTTGCGAAAAGTTGAGGCTTAGGGCGATTCTAAAGAGCTAAAAGCTGTCGGTGTTGAAGATGTTGGTTTGAAGTAACTTAATCTGCTCCAGCCAGACTGGACACGTCATTAAGCGACATTTTGTTGTTCAAAGTTAACTTGGCTTGGATACCCAAGAGCACTGTGCCTTTTCGTCCGATTATAATCAACCTCTATGTACTCGAAGATCGTTTGGCACATCTGGTCTCTCGTCATAATCGGCTCATATTGGATCGCTTCAACTTTCATAGCATGGAAGAAGCTCTCAACACAAGCATTGCCCAAGCAACTTCCTTTCCTACACATACTTTGTTTTAGATTATAAGCAGCTATGAGGTCTCGATAATCTTTTTAATAGTACTGACTACTATCACTATGAATGATAACCTGCTCAGAGAGTACGCGACGGAACAAAACCTTGATAGCGCATGGCTTTGTTGCATAATTCGTTGGAACTAAATCAGAAAGTTACGATCTGAACGGCTAAATCAGATAATCTTCGTAGCCTTATGCCAAAACCTTGTTACAAAACAACCAACTGAAAACTGTACAATAAAGCCTTAATCAATCGTGGTTCACTCACCTTCTGGATTGATGAAGAAGCGATAAGAGAGTGGAACAAAGCAAACAAAAAAAGCGTGGAAGACCTCGTTTCTTTAGCGACCTAGCTATCACAACTGCGTTGATGATGAAGCGTATCTTTTCAATGCCTTTACGAACTCTGCAAGGATTCATTAACTCAGTATTTATGCTTGCTCGTGTTCCATTGCAGTGCCCACATTACACCTGTATCAGTCGCCGAGCTAAACAGGTTGAAGTGTCATTCAAACCTCAAACGTCTGGTGTGATAAGGCATTTGGCCATCGATGCGACTGGTCTCAAGGTTTACGGCGAAGGGGAATGGAAAGTCAAAAAGCATGGCACAGACGGTAAACGTAGAGTTTGGCGAAAGCTCCATCTTGCCGTTGATACGAATACCCACGAAATTATCGCTGCGGAATTGAGTTTATCGAACGTGACTGATGCTGAAGTGCTGCCAAATCTACTCAAGCAAACCCGCAAAAAGATCGCTGAAATATCAGGTGACGGAGCTTATGGCACCAAGGGTTGTTACGAAGCTATCCGTATAAAGCGAGCAGTCGCACTCATTCCTCCACGAGACGGAGCCGCATGCTGGGAGCGAGGTCACCCTCGAAATCTTGGTGTGGCCTGCCAGAAGTTGTATGGATCAAATAAACACTGGAAACAGAGGTATGGTTACCACTGCGCTCTCTCTCAGAAACGGCTATGTATCGGGTGAAGCAGTTGCTAGGTGGAAAATTAAGTTTGAGAGACTACAACGCTCAGGTTGGTGAGACTTACGACATGATCAAAGCGTTAGACAAGCTTACAGGGTTAGGTATGCCTAAAACTTGTCGTGTTGGCTAACAATCAACCGAAATGGATCTGATCTGCTTCGAAAATGAATTACGCAACAAAGCCTCCGCTATGACTAAAAGAAAAGATCGGATTCGTCAAAAGTCGATCCTCTCTCATGGTAGTGTTTAGAAATCTGTGTCATTTCAGTATGATATACAAAACAGGAATGACACATGAACAAAGACTTCGATCTAGAACAAGCTATTAAAGCCCTTCAGTCAGGCCAAGACCTGACAGGTAAAGATGGCTTCTTAACTCCGCTCATTAAACAAATCACAGAAGCTGCTTTGAAAGCAGAACTCGAACAGCACCTTGAAGGTGATGAGCAACCTAACCGTAAGAACGGCTCAAGCAAGAAAACGATTAAGTCTTCTGTCGGCACGTTTGAACTGGATACCCCACGCGACCGCTCTGGAACATTTGAACCCCAGTTAGTTAAGAAGAACCAGACTAAATTGACCGATGAGATCGACCGTAAGATCCTATCCATGTTCTCGCTCGGTATGAGCTACCGTGATATCCGTGGTCACGTAGAAGATATGTATGGCATTGATGTCTCTGAGGCCACCATCACAGGTGTTACCGACCGTTTGATACCTGAGCTGAAGGAGTGGCAGCAACGTCCGCTCGATGCACTTTATCCCTTTGTCTGGCTTGATGCCATCCACTATAAAATCAAAGAAGACGGACGCTACGTTAGCAAAGCGATATACACAATATTGGGCTTAGATGTTGAGGGGAAAAAGGAGCTACTCGGTCTTTATCTGTCAGAGTCGGAAGGCGCTAATTACTGGCTCTCCGTGCTAACAGATCTGTATAACCGCGGCGTTGAAGATATCTTGATCGCCTGCGTAGATGGGCTAACAGGCTTCCCAGAAGCGATAGCAACCATCTATCCTGATACAGAAGTTCAGCAATGCATCATTCACCAAATCCGTAACTCTATGAAATATGTTGCCTCTAAGCATCAGAAGGCGTTTATGGCCGACTTGAAGCCAGTCTATCGGGCTGTCAGCAAAGAAGCGGCCGAGATGGAGTTGGATCGTTTGGAAGCCAAATGGGGACAGCAATACCCAATAGTGATTCGTTCCTGGCGGAACAAATGGGCAAATTTATCGGTTTACTTCGGCGTTGTTGATCAAATCAGCTTGAAGAACAATAACACCATATATGACTAGCCGTTAGCTTCTTACGGGCATACCTAGTCCTATGACTTTGTTTATAGCTTTGACATTCGCCATGATTTCGCCCACTTGAGCGTTGTAACATCTCAAGCTCAGTTTACCGCTTGTGAGTCCCTTATATCGGGATATTGCA
Organism: Vibrio sp. V23_P3S9T160; assembly: GCF_963886625.1. NCBI lineage: Bacteria > Pseudomonadati > Pseudomonadota > Gammaproteobacteria > Vibrionales > Vibrionaceae > Vibrio > Vibrio sp. V23_P3S9T160. The sequence continues at coordinate 3,304 of NZ_CAWPDB010000031.1, read as the reverse complement.
GTCTCAGATATTGAGCGATAGTGATAACCAGACTCGGCTTTCCATTCCGCTATTGCCCCATTTTTCAGCGCTGTTACCGCTTCGTTTCTGGGATGCCCATCTTCCCAAAGTGCTGCATTCTTTCGAGGTGGTATTAACGGTGTACAACCTTTCTTTTTCAGAGTCTCGTGACAATTCTTTGTGTCATAGGCACCATCAGCAGATACGGCAATGACCTTTCTGCGTAGTGGGTTGAGCAACGTAGGCAGTACTTCACTATCGCCCACATTGACAAGGCTAACTTCCGCACTAATCGCCTCGTGAGTATCCACATCAATAGCTAAGTGCAGTTTGCGCCATGTTCTGCGTTTTTCTGCACCATGCTTTTTCACTTTCCATTCACCCTCACCAAAGACTTTGAGGCCAGTCGAGTCAATGGCGATATGGCGGATAGCCCCTCTAGATTTATTGCGATATTTGACCTGAACAGTCTTCGAGCGTTTACTAATACAGGTGTAGTCAGGGGATGTCAGAGGAACATCCAATAGCTCGAAAATCGAGTCGATAAAGCCTTGCAGTGCACGTAATGGCAGAGAGAAGATGCCCTTAATCATCAAAGCAGTTTCAATCGCTGTATCTGAGTACTGGAAGCCTCTACCACGCTTACCATGGTGGGTTTTGCATTGCCATGCATCAATAGCTGAGTCATCTATCCAGAACGTAACCGAACCACGCTTGCACAGAGCCTTATTGTACTCCGTCCAGTTAGTTATCTTTTTTTTCGCTTTGCCCATGTCACCACCGTTCTTACCATCACAAGGGATCAGATCGCAGGACTTGGAAAAGGTTCAACTGATTTAGGCAACAACGCCGTTTACTTCAAATATCCAGAATACGTCCGANCTCTACCACGCTTACCATGGTGGGTTTTGCATTGCCATGCATCAATAGCTGAGTCATCTATCCAGAACGTAACCGAACCACGCTTGCACAGAGCCTTATTGTACTCCGTCCAGTTAGTTATCTTTTTTTTCGCTTTGCCCATGTCACCACCGTTCTTACCATCACAAGGGATCAGATCGCAGGACTTGGAAAAGGTTCAACTGATTTAGGCAACAACGCCGTTTACTTCAAATATCCAGAATACGTCCGAAAGGCTATTTACACGACAAATGCTATTGAAGCCGTACATCGCCAATTCCGTAAACTGACCAAAACTAAGGGTGGGTTCCCAAATGAAAATAGCTTGCTTAAGCTACTGTATGCTGGGATATTGAATGCTTCTAAGAAATGGACAATGCCAATACAGAATTGGAATATGACATTGTCTCAACTGGCGATTCATTTTGAAGGTCGCTTGGATGACGTCTTAGATATTTAGCCAAAATTAGCTGACACAGAATTCTGAACGCCCTCTCTCTCATTGCGAACAGCGGAGAAATCAATATAATCAAAGAATATTTTTCTAACACGAATTTATAATACTGACATCAATTGTTCTCTATCAGAAGCTTGTATTAATAATTAAGGCGCTGAAGAAGTTGCACTTCAACTTCTTTACCCATGCGGATCTCAAAAGAGGTATAAATGGCAGTAAGACACTCTTCGTTTCCACATATCTCAATACGAACAAAACCCTTAGATGTAAGTTTCTCAATAGAAACCTCAAGCTCTTCGACACTAAGATCTGTTATCTCTGCTAGCTTCGCTACACTATTTGGTCTCTCATAAGCCATCATTTTCAAGAGCTTAATATTATCGTTAGTTAAAACCTGTGACAGCTCTGTTAAAGATGCAAACCAGAATTGAGGCATATCTTCGACATAGTTTAATTTACCAGCTGCAACATCCAATATATACTTGCGAACGAGTTCTTCCGAGGCTATTCCGATTCTAGCTTTCATAGTCTATCCATGTTAATAAATATATAACAATTTTCTTTAAATCAAAGGAAAACTAGTGATAATAATGATGATGAATTACAGCAGATTTCTAAAATCTCAATATAAAATCTATTTAAACCATGCTCTCATGGTTCACTACTTTGATGAAGCGCAATAATCTTAAGAACATCAGAAGTAATATTAATTGCTTTAGTTCCTAAAGGTATATCCATCTTATCTTGATATTGTACCCAAACCTCCCCTTCTTTAGATATGCGGACCATTGCAAATGTTTCGTTAAGAAAGGACTTATTGACGCTAAGTTGTTCATGAATATCATCCATCATAATCATCCCTTTTACATGTTGGTAGCAGAATATGATTGAATACTAATCCATGACTTTCAAGAAAACAATACTATTCATCAACTAGATTCTAAAATGTACATTTTCATATTATATGAAAAGCCAGATCTTTGATCTGGCAGATATCAATGAGGTTTATTAAAGACTGGAACACAAAGACTCTAATACCTTTCTTTCAGTGCTTAATTTTTTAACTCTATTACCAGTCTCAAACCTGTCTATTTTACTCATGTGTTTAACAAAACGGTCAGCATTTGCTTTACTTGAAATTTTGAAGTTAGATAAATGATTGTAAGTCTTAATTTTATCAGTTAATTTTTTATCATAGAAAAGCATATTCTGAAAAAGAATATCAGGCATAACGTATGCGTCTAATACTTGTTTAATTCTGTACATTGACTGATACAGATCTTGTGCTTCTACAGCAGTCAAAAGACCATCTAAAGCAAGCTTTTCAGCCATATCTGCGACGTCATGAACTGGCTTTGATATCTTTGCCGCCTCTTTCTTAATGCCCGCTCTGTCAATAGAGAAGTACCCGCGACATTCATTCACTTTTGCTTTTTGATATATTCCGTAATAGTATTTATGCTTAGCTAAAAATTTCTCATATGCACCTCGAGTAATCTCGAACTCCCCCGACTTCACACATTCAGAAGCATTGTTACTTACAAATTCTTCAAATGTATACTTAGGGTACTCATCAATACGTTTTTGAGCAACATTAATCACCATTGTCATTGGAGATCTATTTCTAGAATCTTCATTATTTATCTTTATATTTAATCGAAGATAAAGAGTCATACCTTTTCTATGTCGATACGTCGTATAATACATACCATCATTATTTTTGTTATCTCTTTGTATATCCACTACTACATTAATTGCATCTGCGTTATTAGCCATAATTAAAACCTTACAAATTATTCTTATATTTTAATATAAGATACCAGTTAAATTAATATAAGTAAAGAAACTAAAATTTACCAAAAATATAATTTTAAGAGATTGACTTTTAAGCTCTATCTAATACAAACGAACCAATATTCCATTATTATCGGCAGAAAATTTGATAAA
>NZ_CAWPDB010000030.1:0-7168 GCF_963886625.1 Vibrio sp. V23_P3S9T160 | reverse complement strand
CATTTATTATCCCCAGTATACCGATTCTTCTTATGTATATATATCCGAGTATTTGGTGTTGAAAATTAATCAATATTGATTATTTTGAAATTAATACAATCAATTTATAAGGATGGCATCGCGTTTTGCAACAGTGAGTGATATTTTTTGTCGAAACATTAACCATATTGTGTTGTTTATTTGACCGCTAAATATGCGAGCAAACCTAAATTCAGGAGAAGAATATGGATATTATTCACCACGGTGGAAAAGAGACCGTCACGGGCTCTTGTCATGAGCTGAGGTTTGGGAAGAAAGGGATTTTGGTTGATTGCGGCTTATTTCAAGGGCGTGATAGCCGACCAATGGCGATTGATTTTCCATTAACTCATCTGCAGGCGTTGTTGTTAACTCACTCGCATATTGATCACATCGGCCGTATACCTTGGTTATTAGCGGCTGGTTTTCATCAGCCTATTTATTGCACACCCGCTACCGCAGAATTACTCCCATTAATGTTAGAAGATGGGTTAAAGCTTCAACTTGGCTTAGGGCAAGCACAGCGTACAAGAATATTAGAAAGGCTGAATAAACAAATAAAGCCGGTGAATTATGGCGTGTGGCAGCGTATTTCTCGTGATTTAGACAATACTTATTTTCGCTTTACGCCTGCGGGCCATATTTTAGGCTCAGCGTTTATTGAAGTGAAACTGCCAAATAATGAAATTGTCTTGTTTTCAGGGGATTTAGGTCCCAGTAACACACCGTTATTGCCAGACCCAGTCTCTCCGCCTCGCGCCGATTATCTGCTGATTGAATCAACCTACGCGAACAAAACCCACGACAATGTGCAGCTGCGGGCGCAGCGCTTAAAGGACATCATCAACCGTTCTTTACAAGACGGTGGCACCATTTTAATTCCAGCATTCAGTGTGGGCCGAACACAAGAGCTGCTGTTTGATATTGAACAATTGATCTTCAGCGGTGAAATCGATGGCAATATTCCGATTATTTTAGATTCACCCATGGCGCAACAGGTGACTAAATCTTACCGAAAGTTTAAAAAATTGTGGGGAAAAGAGGCGAAAAAGCGTTTGGATGCACAAAGGCATCCGCTTGCGTTTGAACAGTGTATTACCGTTCAAGATCATCGAAGCCATCAAGCATTGGTCAACCGTTTAGCCTCAAAAGGGGAAGCGGCTATTGTGGTGGCCGCGTCTGGCATGTGTGAAGGTGGGCGAGTGATGGCCTATTTAAAAGCGCTGTTGCCTGATAAAAGAACCGATGTGATCTTTGCGGGCTTCCAAGCACAAGGCACACTTGGCCGAGCAATTGCGCAAGGCGATCACTCGGTGATGATCGATGGTGATGACGTACTCGTGAATGCACAGGTTCACAGTATGTCGGGTTATTCTGCCCATGCCGACCAAGCCGATTTATTGCGCTTTATTGAGGGCATTGCGACTAAGCCTAAGCAAATTCATTTGATTCATGGAGAGCCCACCACAAAGCAAGCTTTTGCTGCTACGTTGCGCAGTTTAGGTTATGAGGTGATAGATTGAGCGCAATGTTTTGCCGTGTTAATTGCATTGTTAATAGCAGTAACTTACTTTTAATAGGTGTAAAAGATTTGTATCCATTAGCAACTAAACGATAACGCTTTGTGGCTTAGACTGTGGCTTGGATTTTTTGTCGGTTAATTACGACGCAGTATGAGTGCAAAGTGTACATGTGTAGTGGGCGATTCTTACAAACAAAACCTAATCTATTTCACCAATGGGGGTGAGTTGTGAATCTATCGTTAAAAGGTAAGTTGATAATGACAAGTTTGCTTGTTGTTATTGTGATGGCGGTGGTGTTGACGTTACTGTCGGCAAATTTATTGAAAGATGAAACGGAGAGTGGCATCAAGGAAAGGGTGTATGGTATCTCGAAATCGGCAACGAGTTCGATTACCCAATGGTTGGATGTTCGTAGCAAAGTTATTAGCGCGGTGATCCCTCACACGATGAAGGAAGATTCACTACCTTTCTTACAGCAAGCTCAGCAAGGCGCACAGTTTGATTTACTTTATTTCGGCACTGAGCAAGGCACCATGCACCGTTCTATTCCGTCTCGAGGTGCAGACAATTCAAGCTATGATCCTCGGACAAGAGGATGGTATCAAGAAGCGAAAAATAGCTCCGGCACGATATTAACTGCCGCTTATGCCGATGCGATCACGGGCGCTTTGATGGTAACGCTCGCTGAACCGATTAAGAAAAACGGACAGTTTTGGGGCGTTATTGGTGCTGATGTGTTAATTGATCAATTGGTGAAGGATGTCATTGCGATTGATGCAGGGGCAAAATCAAATGCTATGTTGATCAACCGTGATACCGGGTTAATTGTTGCACACCGTAATAAAGATTTGATTCTCAAACCGCTGGCTTCTTATAGCCCTAACCTAACGAACCAAGTCATCGACCGCTCAATGGCAGAGAATAAAATACAAACCGTGATGGTTGGTGATGTCGAAAAATTATTATTCTTTACCGCCGTTCCTGAGACTGACTGGGTGCTCGGCATTGAGCTCGATAAAGAGGTGGAGTACACCAATATTGGCGCGCTCTTTATGCAGTTAACCTCGATATCAGTCGCCATTACAATTTTGGTCGTGATCGTGTTCTCGGCATTGGTTGGCTTCTTACTGCGTGACTTGGGCCGAGTCTCCCAAGCATTGGCGGAAATTGCAGACGGTGATGCTGACCTTACGCAGCGCATTGAACCACGTTATCAAGATGAAGTAGGCGCACTGGCGAATAACTTTAATCAGTTCGTCGGTAATATGCACGGCATGATCAAGCGTTTCCATGAAGTGTCGCAAGGGTTAACACTGCAAGCAGAAAACACCGCAGCGCAAGCCCATGAGCGTACCCGACGCATTATGGTGCAACAAGATGAAATCAACATGGTGGCCACTGCGATTAACGAAATGGCAGCTGCAACGCAAGAGATTGCAGGCAATGCAGATAATACAGCGGCCACGTCTTTGGATACGGTGAAAATTTCTAACCACGGCGTTGAGCAGGTGAAAAATACTCAACAGTCGATCAGTGAGTTGTCGAAAGAGATGACGGTGGCCAAAGAGGTCATTGAGAACTTGAACCAGCACGCACAAAACATCAATACGATCTTGTCAGCGATTCAGGGCATTGCTGAGCAAACCAACTTACTGGCACTGAATGCGGCGATTGAAGCGGCAAGGGCGGGTGAGCAAGGGCGTGGATTCGCGGTGGTAGCGGATGAAGTTCGAGTACTCAGCCAACGAACGCACAGTTCGACGCAAGAGATTCAACAGACGATTGAAACCTTGCAGAAAACCACGACTCAGGCCGTGAACATCATGACTGAGAGTAGCAAGCTTTCCGAAAGTAGCGTGGAAGATGCCAACGTGGCCGCGCAAAGCTTAGTGAAAATTGGTGAAGCGGTCGGCACGATCAGCGATATGGCAACCCAAATTGCAACCGCCGCAGAAGAACAGGCGTCAGTCACAGAGGAAATTACGCGTAATACCCAAGGTATACGTGATGTGTCTGATGAACTGGCAAAAGAAGCGCAAGAAGCTTCCCAACAAGCTGAATTGCTTTCTAGCTTATCTAAAGAGCTTCAACAAGAAATTAACCGCTTTAAACTGTAACCCTTCTCGATCACTTTACGATTAAACCTCCCCCATTAGGGGGAGGAAATTCAGGCAATGTCATGTTTACCTTGCGAGTGCTTGAAAGTCACTCCCTGTTGGTGCTTGCGACACGCGCAGGCCGAAGTCAGGAAGCACGGCGTAAATGTGGTCAAAAATATCCGATTGAATACCTTCATATTCTACCCACACGACCGTATTGGTGAAACAATAGATCTCCAGCGCGACACCATCGTGCGTGGGGGCCAACTGGCGCGCCATTAATGTCATGCCTTGGTGAATTTGGGGATGGTTACGCAAGTAACGTTCTAGATAGGCACGAAAACTGCCAATGTTGGTTAAGCGGCGGCCATTGATGCGGCAGGCTAAATCGAGTTGGCTCATCTGATTATAGGCGTTGAGCTCTTGTTCTTTCTCGGCCAAGTAGGGCTCTAAGAGTTGTGCTTTGCGTAGGTAGCTTTGCTCTTCTGGCGTCAGAAAGTGAATGCTATTGGCATCAATTAATACGCTGCGTTTAATGCGTCGGCCGCCTGATTCTTGCATCCCTTTCCAGTTTTTAAACGAATCCGAGATCAAGGCATAAGTCGGAATGGTGGTGATGGTTTTATCCCAGTTTTGCACTTTGACTGTGGTCAGGCTAATGTCGATGACGTTACCGTCTGCGCCATATTTAGGCATGTCGAGCCAGTCACCGACGCTTAGCATTTGGTTCGCTGAAAGCTGAATCCCCGCCACTAACCCTAAAATCGGGTCTTTAAATACCAGCATGATGACCGCGGTCATCGCACCTAAACCGCTCAGCAGTAGCACTGGCGATTTGCCAATTAAAATCGACGTCGCAAACAGTGCGGCGATAACAAATGCGATGATTTTGATGCTTTGAATAATGCCTTTGAGCGGAATGTTACGGCTGGTTGCGCTGCGATAAAGTAGCGTTTCCACCACATTGAGCAGAGCGTAACTGCTTAATAGGCCAAAGAGAATAATCCACAGTAAGGTCAATGTATGCAGCAGTTCGTAAGTCGCACTGGCGTGGCTAAGCCATAACTGAGTTTGGATTGAAATGACAATCCCTTGAATTAACAAGGCAAAGCGGCTGAAAAGCTTTTTGCTAAACAGAATGTTTTGTAAAACTTGTGCGTTGGTTGTGCGCCGCTGTAGCCATAGGCTCACCCCTCGGTGCAACACTAAATGGATAACGATAGAAATAAGCGCGATAAGCCCAAGTGCTTCAGCAATCGGCAGCAGTTGTTCTAAATTAATGTTCAGTGATTGTAGCCACGAAGTGATGGCTGAAGGCATGATTTGCTCCTTGTGTCATTAGGCGATACCGTTCCTGTTTTACCGCATTAACCCGTGTTCGATGCGGCAGTGTATTCTCGACAGCAATGGCAAGTGGTTTGCGTGTCTATAGTAACATTGAGTTAATGTTTCCCTAGGCTTAGTGCTGATTATTAACCGCTATTTGACCTAATAGCCTTTTTCAAAATCAATTCTGTTTTCAAGTTGGAACCCGTCGCGCCACAAGCCGTAATTACGGGTGAAAATCTCCACCACTTGCTCAGGAAAACTCACCGCCGCGATGTGCGGGGTAAGGCTAATGGCAGGGTGCGTCCAGAACGGGTTATCTTCGCTTAATGGCTCTTTTTCAAATACATCGAGGTAAGCGTGTTGAATGTGACCCTCTTCAATCAGTGCAATCAAATCACTCTCAACAAGGTTTTTACCGCGCCCGACATTAAACAGCAATGCATTGTGGCAATAGCTCAACGTACTTTGATTGAGCAAGCCTTTGGTGTGCGGCGTGTTGGGTAACGTACTGACCACAACCTCCGCGTGAGCGAGGGCAGTAGCAAGCTCGTTAATGTGATAGGTTTTATCAAACCCCCCGTTTTTAGCTGGAATGCCAGTGCGGTTGACGCCAATCACGTGCAAACCAAAGGCTTTGGCTACTTTCGCTAAATGGCTGCCAATCGAGCCTGTGCCGAGGATCACCATGGTTTTATCATTGATCGATTGATAAGGGTGGGTCTGCCACTGTTTAGCCGCTTGTTGCTGCGCGTAGCAAGCAAAGTGGCGAAAGTGTGCAATCAGGTTGCCCAGAACGTATTCAGCAATTTGCTGGCCGAAGATGCCTTTAACGTTGGTGAGCTCATAATCTTGACGAAGTTGTGGCGACATTAAGGTGTCGACGCCTGCATATTCCGAGTGCAACCATTCCAGTTGCGGAAAATCGTCCAAATACTTTGCCGCCAGTGGTGGTGCGGCCAGCAAAATGGTTGCTTCGCTGCGATCGTCAGTGATGGCTAAGCCGCTCAACTGCGCCTGTTCAATCGCTTGTCGATAAATATCGTTGTGTTCGGTCAGAATATAGAGTTTATGAGTGAAATTGTTCATCGGCTTTGCTTTTTTCCCTGTTGGTTATCAAGTACACTTCCGCTGTCTTTTTCTGCTGCGATTGAGTGATTATGCTACAAAACCCTCTGCAGGTTCGTCTTGAGAAATTTGAACCTTGGCAACAAATTACTTTTATGGCGTGTTTGTGTGAACGTATGTACCCGAACTATGCCATGTTTTGCGACAATACTGAATTTGCTCACACGCGAGTATATCGAGATATTCTCGACAGTGTTTGGGAATTGCTCACGGTAAAAAGTGCCAAAATCAATTTCGAGAACCAATTGGAGAAGTTGGAAGAGATCATTCCAAGCTCAGAAGATTTTGATGTTTACGCTGTGTACCCAGCAATTGATGCGTGTGTGGCTTTGTCTCACCTACTTCACGGCCTGCTTGATCGCGATTATCTGTATGAAAACATGCAAAAAATCAGTCAGGTGTCGGTGCTGACAGTGGCGCAGTTAGAAGAAGCGCAAACGGGCGAAGAGATCACCAACGACAATCAAAAACAAAATGAAGCGGTTTGCGCCGAATGGGATGTGCAGTGGGCTATTTTCCGCCCTCTGCGTGAAGCCGTAGAGCGAGATATTGATTTGATTAAAGACCTACGCCAAGAGCTACGCGACGAAGGCGTGAGCAATATTGGTGTGAGTTTGTAGTACACCCCCTCCTAACCTCCCCCTAGAAGGGGGAGGGACTAAAAGCGCTCTCGTCTACCTTGAAGGTGGATGGGCAAAAGCGCGTTCGTCTTCCTGAAAAAGGATTGATAAAAGCGTTCGTTTCGGTGCCGAAAGGTGCTGATTACAGTGATCGCTTTTAAATTCCCTCCCCTTTGAGGGGAGGGTTAGGGGCTGTCTCTTATACACAAATCCCCAAGCCTCTGCTTGGGGATTTTTTTGAACTAATTTTATGTTTCATGATCTGATCATCTAAGCAATAACAAGGATGATTAGAATGACTTATATAGAACCAACCCTCTGGGCACAAAAGCAATTTGGTCAAGCTCACCTCAATGACCCAAGACGTACTCAAAGACTCGTTGCCCTAGCAGCCTCTCTGGCCGAGCAACCTGGCGTACCGGTCTCGAAACTCATCATCTCCCCTGCTGATATG
>NZ_CAWPDB010000029.1:0-7202 GCF_963886625.1 Vibrio sp. V23_P3S9T160 | reverse complement strand
CAAGTCGAGCAATTGAGAATGCAAAGCAAAGATAACTTAGAAAGGCTCAGCGTTATTCTGGCTTTTATCGCGACTCGGTTGCTCCAGTTGAGATTTATGAATGAATCAGATGAGTTATCTAAGAGCAGTTGTGAGCCGATATTAAAAGGCAAAGCATGGAAGCTAATGTGGCTAAAGCTAGAAAGAAAAGGGCTACCGAAGGAAGCTCCGGACATATCATGGGCTTACAGAGGTATTGCTCGATTAGGGGGTTGGAAGAATACAAAGCGAACGGGTCGTGCTTCTATAAAGACATTATGGCAAGGATGGTTTAGGTTACAAACCATCCTTGAAGGGTATGAACTGGCTAAGTCTCTTGATTCACCAGACTTGTGATCAAGAGACAGCCTCCTAACCTCCCCCTTAAAGGGGGAGGAACAGAACGGTATCAGCTTCCACTCTAGAGCATATAATTGGACATAAACGATTTAGAATTACGGCACTAAAACGTTTCTGTCAGATTAGGAAAAGTAAGTTGAAGCCTTAGACATTTGTTATGTTCGTTTTGGCAGTTCACGCTTTGCTGATTTAATTAATTTAGGCAGATATTATTGAACAGTGTCACGGACTGCCAATGCATGTCTAAATAGGTGAGCTGATTGAGGATTGTCAAAAGCCTCTTGCGCGGCTTCATGCACACTAAAGTTTTCTTTTTGAAGTGCGCTATTGACTGCCACTAGTAGACCATAAAACTCATCATTCATTACCAGTCTACCTGTTACTGCCAACTTCTGAACCTCTCTCATTGACTGTTCTATATTAGAACCAGAGCGACTTGTATATTCACCGCAGTGTTCTGACCGAACTTGCTCAGCCCAATACGAGATATCTTCGAGGGCAACAATGACTTTGCTGTAAAGCTCTCGTTTTTCATCCCAGATTTTTTCTTTTTTTGTTCGGGACAAAGCCAAATGAGTCCCCAATACTGCACCGACAAAACCACCCAAAAGCGGTACTACAAGTTTATATACTTCGATATCCATTTAGTCCTCTAAGAACATGGCGTCATTGGTATTCAGCCCCACCTGCGCAAGATCCCAATCAGACGCCTGATTGCTTTTAGCCTGTTCAAACTTAGCTTTGCACAATGTTAAAAAATCAGGATATATCTTCTGTAATTCTTCTTTTTCAAAAGTCTCTAGGCAGATATGAAATACATATAGAACTGGCCCTATTGTTATCGTTGAGCGGTATGCGTTAAGTTCCTTCGTATTTTTATCACCATTTACAATCAAGCCACCATGAGCAGCATACTGCTCGACCCCAAAATTTGATGATGCATGACTAAAAAATGGATCGACTTTTATCTCTAACCAAATACGGTTGAGAGAATTCCTACTAATAGCAAACTCCGCAAGTGTAGTGGGAATAGGGCCAGCCACTTCAGCGATATGGCAGCACAACAACTTGGCGAAATAACGGAATATATTCAGATAAGAATCTCCCCCCTCCAAGTAAAGTTCAGGCGAGAAGACGCTCACAGGCTCTTGATTATTCTTGACCCGCTCAGCCACTAATCCATGAAAGCGATCAAACTCTCTATCCGCCTGTTGAGTGCGTGATGTATTGCAGGTTTCACAAATTCTTACTTTGAACTTAAGATGCTTTGATTTAACGCTTTGAGCTGATTTCATAGCCCTATTTGACTCACCAGAAACTCCAACCATCAATGGCTCTTTCCCGAATTCCTTGCGCAAAGCCGCAGCCTTGATTTTATGCTCACCCGTCAAATTTTCGGAGTTACCGCACAAGCAGCACTTTGTGACGGGAAATTGCTGAAAATACACCTCGTAGCCTCCTGATGCCTAACAGTTGCTGGACAGATAATCTCTACTAGAAATTGTCCGTCAAAAATACTCTGCTTAGTTCTTTCGATCTTTCATACATCACGGATCAAGCCTGACGTAACCTAACGTTAGACAAGTAGGTCTTTTTCAATCGAACCCACAAAATTCAGACATCTTCGATCTAACACACCATGGTAAACTGAGTGCATATTTAATCATTAGTCTAAGTAGGTCAACTAATGACAAAAAAAACTAGTTAAGTGTTTAAGCTAGACAAGATTTGGGGCAAATTTCAGTCAGTGGCTGTACTAATAGTCTAATTGAAACGCCCTGTGCGGTCCCGTATGCAGGGTGTTGTGTGAATAGAGAAGGAATACCGAAAAACTCACATCAGTTACCTATTTGTAGAGTGGATTAACTCTATAAACTTCCTGCGAGCATACTTTAAAAATCCTCGCTTCTCTTATTGTGTCCTGAAGGACATTTTTATTGCTTCACCTCTATTACTGACTATTTTGCAACCTATTGATGGATTGTATACTCTAAAAACGGATTCGATAAAAATTAAGCAAAGGGACAATAAGTGAACAATAGTAACTGGGATGATTTGAAGTTTTTCTTAGTGCTTTATGAGTCGGGCAAGGTAAGTACAGCAGCTAATAGATTGAATGTAAATTACGCGACAGTTTCGAGGCGCATAGATCGATTGGAAGATTCTTTAAAACTTAAATTATTTAACCGTACAGGCGATGGATTTAATTCAACGATTGAAGGTAAGCTTTTATACGAACGTTCGGTTGACCTAAGAGATAAAATCAACAGTCTATCCGAGTCTCTTTCGCCTGAATCGAAGTTTAATCAGAATGCCAAAATTTCTATGGTTCCGTTTTTGGCAGAACACTTCGTCATCGAAAACCTGAAGAAGTTGCACTCACGATTTCCCGAACTGAGATTTGAAATTGATACATCAAATCGAAACGTGAATATAGCTAAACAAGAAGCTGACATCGCATTACGTTTGGATCTTCCTGAAAAGGGTGAATCAATTTGTAAGAAACTAGGTGAAGTAGAGTTTGTATTGTGCGGTACAGATTACTGGATAGAACGATTGGTAAACGATGAGCCAGTCGATGTCATCACTTACACGGCAGAATTCAGTCATCTGACAGAGTGTAAATTCCTGATTGAAAAGTTCGGGACTAAGGCTATAAAACTCCAAACAGACACAATATCCGCTCAGAAGAAAGCGGCCGAGCATGGCTACGGCATTGCACTTCTACCACGACTAACACTAGGTTTAAGCTCATTGAGTTCGATTGAACCAGAAAATCCTATTACTCGCGAGATATGGATGCTCACTTCGAAGAAGACTTCAATGTCCACACCAAAGAAGCTTGTCATGGAAGAGTTGGTGAAAATGTTTAAGAATGAGCTGAAAAACTAATAAAAATGGCAGGGTATCCTGCCATTTCTTTAAAGGAGAGGTTCTTTTAGCTTTGAGCTGTTTGTACCTGGAAGCGATTTGTACTTACAGTTTTAGGCTTTGATGCTAAGCGACTGTAAATGTTGTTTAGCACTAGAACGAGGATTGTAATACCAGCGCCGTAAACCTCAGTATTCGTGATCGTTTCACCTCTGAACATGCCAATAGTGAAAGCAGTAATTGGTACCATGTTAATAAACAACACGCCGTTGATTGGGCCTAAAGTGCTTATTCCGTGGTTCCAAGAGAAAACAGCAATCACACCAGCAAATGTGATCAAGTAGATTAACTCCCATTTAACTGCTAGAACTTGGTTAAGCGACGGCGCCTGAGTGATTCCAGCGAAGTTGGTAAAACACGCAACTAATACGATGGTAAATGCACCAAAGAAACAGGACAGCGCGGTATAGCGTAGTACTGAATATCCACTTACGTAGCTCGCGCCTAATGTATACGTTACCCAACAAAACGCACCCGCAAGAATAACCAAGCTTGGTAATAAGCTGCCACCTGATAGAGCTGAAAGATCACCTTTGGTAATCACTAGTAGAACACCAAGCAAAGCAAAAACGATCGATACAATAGTGAAATTTGAAGGTCTTATTTTTTTCAGTGTCCACATCATAACAGCTGAGATTAAAGGCATCAGCGCCATAATTATCGCGCCATGTTGTGGTTTAGTGTAAGCCAGACCAGCAAAAGCTAAGATACTGAAACCTGCGAATCCAAATGAGCCAAACAACCATAGTTTGAAGAAGTCTCTGCCTGGCAACAAAGATGATAGTCCCTCTTTAGCTGCTAATATCGCTACAAATATGAGAGACGCGGTTCCATATCGAATTAAACTGATATGTACTGCATCCATTGTCGTTAAAGCGTTCTTCGCTATTGGGAACATCGCCCCCCAAGAGATAGCAGTACCTAACAAGCATAAGATTGCTATTACAAATTGTGTGAATGAAATGCTCGACGCTTTGGTTGGTTTTGATTCCGAGTTCTTTGATGGCTGAACAGTCGCTTTATTCAATATCATCTGCTTGAGCTCATCATTACGAACTTTGCCTGATGGTGAATATGGAATTGAATCGACTTGGCAAACACCTTCAAGTTTCACCTTGAGCTTTTTGCAGATGTACTTAATGTTTCTGACCAATTCGGCGTCATCAACAATAAACTCCTCGTTAATCGCATACCCACAAAGTATGGAGTTCTTTGAGACCGGTATCATCGCTACATCTTTGATTCCCGGGAGGTGTCTTACATCGTTTTCAAGTTCATAGACATTTAGTGCGCTTTCACCTTGTGCGCGGTTTCTCAGATAAATATTTCCATCAGCATCCATTTCGCCTGTCTCTGCGGTGATAAGGTATTTATCATCATCGATCACGACATATTCAGAATCTTGGTTTCCATAACCATCCATGTTCATGTAACTCGAAATAGCAATGCGTCCAACTTGATGATTTGGAAGCAGGTTACCGTTCTGATCGACCACTTTGATTTTGTTGCCATCATAAGCTCGACCAACACTTGTAGGGTTAGTGATCAAATCACATGGTTCAGCTAGTGCATTAACACCAGTCTCAGTTGTCCCATAGTACTCATGGATTACGGGGCCAAGAGCGTTGATAGCTTGAAGTTTCGCTTGTGGGTGAAAATGTTTACCACCAACAATGATGAATTTTAAATTGTTATCATTAGATGCATAACCACCTAGAGAATAATGAGTGACCACATCATTCAAAAGTGGGGGAGTCATGGCACTTGTAGTAATCCATTCACTTTTAATTAGGTTGGCCATATTAAGCGTGTCATGTGGTTTAGCGATAACGATAGTAGCGCCTAACTGCATGAATAATCGTGACCAACCACTACCGGCAGCATGATACAAAGGCATTGCAAGCAAATGAACATCTTCGGAAGAGAAGCCGTAACGCGCAGTGAAGAATGAAAATCTTCGAGCATCAAAAGACTTACTACGCACGACTGTTTTTGGTACACCAGAGGTACCTGAAGTGAATGATATACTTCTGAAAGGACGATGCTGTACTTTGATTGCTCCCGACAGATCCTCTGTATCTTCTAACAGTTCACAGAAGTTGATGCTATTCTTCAACTGACTATCTAAATCAACGATAGTCACACGCTTAGCAAGTTCCTGTAAATTGATATTATTTTCAATACAGTATGACGATGATACAACCAAAATATTGCAATTGGTTGAAGTCAACATCGACTCGATTTTCTCAGTATTCTGCGTATAGTCTATACCAGTGCATGGTATCTTTAATGAAGATGCCGCTGACATTAGGTAAACCAGTTCTAGGCAATTCGGTGAGATGTAACACATACATAGGTCGGCACGATTGTTGTCTATCTTCGAAGACAGGTTTACCGTGATTTTGTATGCCTCTCTATAAAACTCAGACCATGTGACTTTTTTGTCACCGAAAATGACGGCGTTTTTATTTCCTCGAGCAGAGGATATTTCCTTTAGTTTATCTATTGGAAGCATTATTTAATTCCCTTCAACAATTAATAGAGATGTATCGTCAAAAATTGATTGGTTAATTTTAGTTATTACGTTGTTACAAATGGTTTGTCCTGGTGTCAAAATCGGAATCCCAGGTGGATATAAAATATAGAATGAATTCGCTATATCACCGACATTGATATTTAGTAGGTTGTTTTTGGTTTTATACTTCTTGTCTATTTCACATAGAGCATTAGCCAGTAAGCCAATTAATTCATTTGAAATCCCATGATGAATATTTAGAAGAATTGAATTATGTGAATATCTGCTAACATATATCCCATATTTATTAAATAGGATTTCTCGAATTTTAGCGCCGCTTAATAGTTTAGTGGTGCATGTTATCCATAGCTTTGTCGGGTCTTGAATTAGATATTCTTCTTCAAGAGTCAAACTAAGATATCTAAACAGGCTCAAATCGTTAATGAAGGATTTAAGGTATTCACACTGTTCACTTATTCTATTCGAGTACTGTACTGCGTATTGGTTAGCATGACTCAAAGCGAGTTCCGTACTTGCCAGAATAGGATAACTAGGAGAGGTGGAATGATTTCGAAAGTGACTACCAACAACCTTAGTTTGACAATCCTCCGAACCAAAAACATTGATTATGCTTGCTTGTCGCAATGCAAATAAGGACTTGTGAACAGAATGCGTCACTATAAAATTAACATCATATTTCTTTGAGAGAGTTGAGGCGTTTTGTATTGCACTTTTCTCTTTCATCTTAGGATCAAAAGTAGACCAAGCCCCCCATGCTTCATCTATCACGATGTTCTTTATGCCTTTAGCTCTTTCACAGACAACAGGAAGAAACTCTTGTAAATCAAAACACACGCCATCATAGGTCTGACTGTTGATGATGAGGGTTGTATAGGATGTTCCAGTCTCTTCAGCTCTGACTAACGCATCAATTATGCCTTGGGTATCAGCAGAGTAGATATAAGCATCATCATTGCAAATCAGATCCTGTACATAGTTCACATCACTATTTTGAGCCTTCAATGAAAAGTATATAGATTGATGAACACCTCTTTGACATAAGACCTTATCAGATGACTTACAAATAGCTTCTATTATAATTTTGTTTGATATTGTGCTACCGCACGTAACGAACAGTGACAAGTCAGAACCATACATATCTTTCAATATATTCGCTGATTCATCTATAGCTTTACTTGGATCAGTTAAACTATCGAAAAATGGTGAGGTAAGTGATAGCTCTAGTTCTTTTACCTTAGATAACCTAGCGTTAAAATCCTCACTCACTACGACATCTTTTGTTTTTCCAAGATTTTGTATGGGTAACGCATGAAAACTCCCTTTAAGCTTTTTATTAGCATTATTTAAAGAGTTATAT
>NZ_CAWPDB010000028.1:0-7334 GCF_963886625.1 Vibrio sp. V23_P3S9T160 | reverse complement strand
GCGTTATTCTGGCTTTTATCGCGACTCGGTTGCTCCAGTTGAGATTTATGAATGAATCAGATGAGTTATCTAAGAGCAGTTGTGAGCCGATATTAAAAGGCAAAGCATGGAAGCTAATGTGGCTAAAGCTAGAAAGAAAAGGGCTACCGAAGGAAGCTCCGGACATATCATGGGCTTACAGAGGTATTGCTCGATTAGGGGGTTGGAAGAATACAAAGCGAACGGGTCGTGCTTCTATAAAGACATTATGGCAAGGATGGTTTAGGTTACAAACCATCCTTGAAGGGTATGAACTGGCTAAGTCTCTTGATTCACCAGACTTGTGATCAAGAGACAGGGCTGGGAGGGGGTGTTTATGGCGTTGTTTAAACCAAATACCTAACCTAGCCGTTCAAGATATGAAAGCTGGATAACTCATATGCTTATCCGATCCAAAAGAAAAACCCCGAGGGCTTGCGCCCTGCGGGGTTATAGTCTTACTTGCAGCAATCCAGCTACGAAAGTGCTCCATGCATCAAATCCATGATAGTGGCTGAATTCCGTCAGCTTAATCCGTTCTTCGCCTTCCTAGCGGTGTCCTTGGTGACTTCCTAGTCTGCTAACCATCCACGTTAGCGCGCTTCACTTGTTCCTTGAGCGGTGTCCTTTACATCATCCTGATGTTCAGTCCTTGCCTCGTCCAGAGGTGTCCATCGTCTTTCCTTAGTAGTAACCATCCTAGCTACTATTGCGTCCATTCAATGTCCAATTTGCTTTCCGTGCCGACCATTCATCCTGAGCAGTCGTCTCTTCATCCTGAAGATGACCAATCCGTGGTGCTTTCCTGTTCCGTGTCAGAATCCTTCCGACAAGGTTCATATTACCCATCTCTAATTTATCTGCAATGCTAGAGAAACTCTTTTTTCGCAAAGGGTTTCTCTAGCTGGTTGTTATTTTATTTAAAATCAACTAGTTATGTTTTTTGGTGTTGATTTCCCTACTCAAAAAGCGATATTTGCTCACTCGTTTGTAAGAGATCTCGCACAAAAATGGGCGCGAATCGCTGCATCAATGGCTAAGGCTAAGCAGCGCTTGCAATAAAATAAGTCCACCGATGAGCGTAAAAATGATGCCACATACCGCATCAATATACACAGTGAGTGATTGCAAACTTTTTTGTAGGCGGGCGGTAGAGAGCATCCACGCCAAGGTTGAGAACCACATAAAAGAGAGCCCCCAAAGAATCAGCAAGGCGATACCTTTGCCTGAAAAGGACATCCCCACAGGCACTAAACTCGACATTAAGCTGATAAAAAAGACCAAAGCTTTTGGATTAAAAATATTGGTGATAAAACCGCGGGAAAAGGCTTGGCGTTGATTTTCGATCAGCTTGTCGCACTCATTGTTGACTCCGACAGCTTGTGGCGATCGCCAGGTGGTGTAGATGGATTTGAGTGCGCCCAAGCCTAAATAGAATAAATACCCCCCGCCGGCCAGTTGCACCATCGCAAACAGTGCGGGTTGTTTATGCACCAAATAGCTTATCCCTGTGAGGCTCAGCAGTGAGTGAATGACAATGCCACATGATAACCCTAGCGCAATAAAAACTCCGGTTCTGCGACCGTAACGGGTGGCATTTTGTACCACCAGTGCCACATCTGGGCCGGGGCTTAGTAATGCCATAAAATGTACGCCAGCCAATGTGGCCAATATGGAAAGTTCGTTCATGTATTCTCCTCATGTTTTACGGTGAGTATGCGTGGAGAAAACGTGCTTGCCTTGTAAATTTCTGACAGTTTGGTTAGTAAAGTGTGCGATTGATGGCGGAGGGTGGCAGGCCAAAGGTTGCTTTGAACGTCTTACTGAAATGGGCTTGATCATAAAAACCGACTTGATAGGCGACTTCAGTGCTAGAGGTGCCGGTTTTCAACAATTTCATCGCTTGCTCTAAACGTAAACGCAATAACCACGCATAAGGTGTGATGCCCGTTTGCGCCTTGAAATGGCGCTGAAACTGAGTGGGTGAAAGCTGGCAAAGCTGAGCGAGTTGTTCAAGGCGGATTGGTTGGTCGAGTTGACTGAGTACCCACTCTTTCAGCGTGGCGAGGTTGCGCTGGCCGAGCGGTTTAACCTCCGGCAGTTTCAAGTGGCTATAGCGTTCAAGCAAAGGTGTGAACCCTTGGTAGGGTAAGCAATCTTTAGCGAGTTGACTGAGCTTATCCTGCTTCATGGTGTGATGAAGTTGCAGCAGTGAGCAAAAAAGTGGCGCGTCATCGACTATTAACTGCTCAAAACCCAGCACTTGTTCAATCTGCTTGGCTTCTAAGGTTTGCTGTAGCCAAGTAGGTTCAATAGCAAACACTTGCACTTGGTAGCCAGAGCCATTGTGCGCTTGCCCATCGTGCAGCTCATCTGGCGACATCAGAACTACGCCGCCCCGTTGTACCTGATGCCAAGCGCCTTGGTGGTAGAAGCGCTGCGTTCCTTGAGTGATAAGGCCAATATGAATATCAAGATGGTAGTGGCGATCAAACGCAAACTGACGATAGTCTGCATCAATCAGACCGATCGCAGGATAGGCAGTTTGGCTGTAGCTCACTTTATCCATAGAGACCAAAATTTAGGGTTGAATAATGCAAGCTTAGCCAGCCATGTCGCCACTGTCTTGTAAAAAATGATCACAGAGCCCTCGATCGCTTTGACGAACGAGGGGAATAAACAATCCTAATTAAACGGATGCCCGTTGAGCGCGTCGCGCGGTTCGGCCTGTTTTTAAACCATCAAAACTGAACAGCAACAATGCAGCCCAAATAAAGGCAAAAGTAATGGCTTTATCACTAGAGAAGGCTTCACCGTAAACCAAGACAGCGAGCAAAAACATCAAGCTTGGGCCGATGTATTGGAAGAAACCCAGCGTTGAAAGTTTTAAACGCGTTGCTGCTCCTGTGAAACAAAGCAAAGGCAAGGTCGTGATGACGCCAGCTGCGATCAGCAGTAGGTTGAGGTTAAGCGGATTGAGCGCCATATCTGAAGTTGGCGAGCTGGCGATAAACAACAGATAAATCAACGCCGCGGGTAACATTACCAAGGTTTCGATAAACAAACCTGTTTGGGCATCAACCGCCACTTTTTTACGCAGTAAGCCATACAAGCCAAAAGTGGTCGCCAAAGCGATGGCGACCACAGGAATCGAACCAAACACAATTAACTGAATGGCCACACCAATGGTGGCTAGCGCTACCGCGACCCACTGCAGTTTGCGTAATCGCTCACCAAGAAAAAGCATGCCGAGCACCACATTGAGCAGTGGGTTAATGTAATAGCCTAAACTGGCATCTAACATATGATTAGCATTGATCGCCCAGATGAAAATTAACCAGTTCACCGCAACCAGACAAGCGGTGGTCATTAGATAGATCATCTTTGATTTATGAGTAATCACACTGCGTACACTACGCCAGTTGCGGCCAAAATGAAGTAGTGCTGCTAACAAGAAAAACGACCACACTACGCGGTGAGTGAGGATCTCAAGTGCAGGAACATTGTTGATTGCTTTAAAATAGATCGGTGCGATGCCCCACATAGTGTAAGCACCAATAGCGAGTAAAACGCCTTGTCTGGAGCGTTGTTGTTCTTCTGCGGTCATGATGAATTCTCAAAGGAGTGAAGTGCTGAGCCAGCGAAACGATTCGACAGTATATACTGTTCCTCAAGTAAGTTGCAGCTTTGTTAATCGACCGACCACTCGGGAGTTTGAGTGGCGAATAATGGCCGAGAATCAAGCGATTCGCTTTACCGCTACATTTTGCGGTTTTATTCACCATCGAACCCCACTACAATAAGACGCTTTGCGGTATAGCGGTTGCTCTACCCCTTTTGTTCACCCTTGGAAATTTCATGACCGCAACGTTAATGGCTCAACAAACCGATCCTCAACCTGAGACACCGCACAGTATTTTACAGACTGTGTTCGGTTATCAGTCGTTTCGTGTCGGCCAGCAAGAGGTGATTGACGCTTCGTTAGCGGGGCAAGATAGCTTAGTTATCATGCCAACGGGTGGGGGAAAATCGCTCTGTTATCAGATCCCTGCGTTAGTCAAAGAGGGCATCACTTTAGTCATCTCGCCGCTCATTTCGTTGATGAAAGACCAAGTGGATCAGCTCAAAGCCAACGGTGTCGCGGCTGAGTGTATTAATTCAAGTATGTCACGTGAGATGCTGATGTCGGTGTATAACCGAATGAACGCGGGGCAACTGAAGCTGATTTACGCGTCGCCTGAGCGCGTTTTGATGCCCGATTTCATCGAACGCTTGCAGCAGTTGCCATTGGCGATGATTGCCGTGGATGAAGCACACTGTATTTCTCAATGGGGGCACGATTTTCGCCCTGAGTATGCGGCGTTAGGCCAACTTAAACAGCATTTTTCACACGTGCCTTTTATGGCACTGACGGCAACGGCCGATGACGCCACGCGCGTGGATATTTTGCACCGTTTGCAGTTGCAAGAACCGCATGTCTATCTGGGCAGCTTTGATCGCCCTAATATCCGCTATACCTTGGTCGAAAAGCACAAACCGGTTTCACAGGTGATCCGCTATCTTGATACGCAAAGAGGACATTGCGGCATCATTTACTGTGGCAGTCGCAAAAAAGTAGAAATGCTGACAGAAAAACTGTGCAACAACCATTTACGAGCGGCCAGTTACCATGCGGGTATGGACGCCGATGAGCGCGCTTATGTGCAAGAAGCATTTCAGCGTGATGACATTCAGATAGTGGTTGCTACCGTCGCATTTGGAATGGGGATTAATAAACCCAACGTGCGTTTTGTGGTGCATTTTGATATTCCGCGCAACATCGAATCTTACTATCAAGAGACCGGGCGCGCAGGGCGAGACGGTTTGCCAGCCGAAGCGATGATGCTCTATGATCCGGCCGACATCAGTTGGCTGCGTCGAATGTTAGATGAGAAGCCGGAAGGGCCACAAAAGCAGGTGGAAAGCCATAAGTTGGGCGCGATGAGCGCTTTTGCTGAAGCACAAACTTGTCGCCGCCAAGTGTTGCTCAATTATTTTGGTGAATATCGAGACAAACCTTGCGGCAACTGCGATATCTGCCTTGATCCTCCCAAGCATTTCGATGCCACGCAAGAGGCGCAAAAAGCGTTATCGTGCGTTTATCGCGTCAACCAAAGTTTCGGTATTGGTTATGTGGTGGAAGTGATGCGCGGTATGCAAAATATCCGTATTCGTGAAAATGGCCACGACAAGCTCACTACTTACGGCATTGGTCGCGATCATAGCCATGATTATTGGGTGAGTATTTTCCGTCAGTTGATCCATAAAGGGTTGTTGCAGCAAAACATTACTCGCAATTCGACCTTGCAGTTGACGGAAGAGGCGCGACCGCTGCTGCGTGGAGAAGTGCCATTAGAGTTAGCTATTCCACGTTTAGATACAGCCGCTCGTGCGGCGAAATCAGATAAGTTATCCAACAAAAACTACGACAAACCACTGTTTGCCAAATTGCGTAAATTGCGTAAATCGATTGCTGATGAAGATGGCCTGCCGCCTTACGTGGTCTTTAGTGATGCGACCTTAATTGATATGGCGGAGATATTGCCCACTTCGTACGGAGAAATGTTGGCCGTTAATGGTGTTGGGCAACGCAAGCTTGAAAAATACGCCGACCCATTTTTAGACCTGATTCAGGAGCACTTAACCCACCATGGCTGAGTTCGGTTTAGCACACAATTTACAAGATGAAGGGCGACTCGTCTTGAGTACACCGCGTTTTGATGTCGATACTTTTCCTGCACTAGGCGAACGTTTGGTCAAGCAGCTTTCAGCTACAGTGATAGAAAAACAGTGGGATGCGGACATTCACTCATGGTTGATTGATTTTGAAGGTTGCTTACTTTTTCTCAAAGCCGAGCATTACAGCGAGTCGGTTTGGCTTGAAGCACTTGCCATCAAAGAGAGCCAAGAAGAGTTGGCGTTTCTCGCGCAATTATTAGCGCGAGGTTTCTAAGCGTGTAGATCAACTCTGCATATCCGCCTTTTGGTCCTTCATTATTAAGCCGCCATTGCTTATGATGAGGCAAACATCAAGGAGGCTGGCGTGAAATTTGAATCGATTCATCAAGAAGTTATCTCCGTTGAGCGTTTTACATGGCGCTGCTTACGCTATGCGGCGATCGCTGCGTTACTGCTGTTGACTGGCCTCATTCCCGGAGTGGTGGGTTTTGTCTACCTAGCTGATCTCCCGGCGGCGCAAGCGTGGTTGAATGCGCTTTCGATGGTCAGTGGTCTCGAGCTTCCCTACCCGATAATCAATCTGCATCTTGCGCCGAGCTTGCATCTCTTTTTAGCCTTTTACAGCTTATTTATCGAAACTGTCTTTTTCGTTTCATTGGCTACCCTATTTGCACCGATCATTCATCGCGTTTTTCATCGCATGCACTGCATTGAAGAGAGCGATTAGTTCCGTTAAAAGATTTGACGAATATCAGATGAAATGTCTTGGATCAATTGACGCGCCGACTCGTCTCTTTGCTGTACAAGAGTAATAAACAACAGGTCGGTTAGAACATTCTGCGCGGTGCGAGAGGCGATGGATGAGCTGCGATGTTCATTTTCATCGGCAATCGTATCAAAAGAGAGATCGGCTAATTCACGTAATCGATTTTTCTTCGGAGAGGTGAGCGCGATAACGCTTGCTCCTTGCTGCTTGGCCGCTTCGGCGGCAATCAAAATCTCTTTTCTCTCTCCTGAAAATGAAATCACAATTTGAACATCTTGCGCACCTAGCGTGCGTGCGGTGGCGATTTGTACGTGGCTATCTTGTTCTGTGAGCGCTGTGATGCCTAATTTCAGGAGCTTAAAAGCCAAATCTTTTGCGGTGAGCGCCGAGCCGCCGATACCGATAATTTGCACGCGGTTGGCGAGGTTTATCCACTGTACTGCTTGGTTGAAATGGGGAAATGAAAGCGCGTTGGTGGTGTGAAACATCGCCTCTGTTTTCGCTTGCACCAATTTTTGTGCGATCACCGCCAGTGGGTCGTCAGCCAGAATATTGCTGTGCAGTGGCGTGGTCTGAAACGCCAATTTACGGCCAAGCTCTTCGGCCAGCGCTAACTTAAACTCACTGTAGCCCCTAAAGCCAATTTTCTGGGTAAATTTGACAATGCTCGATTGGCTGACTTTTGCGTGTTCGGCCAATGCTTGGCTGGTGGCGAGCGCGGCTTTTTCTGGATGAGCGATGATCCAATCGGCGATTTGTAATTCACTGCGAGAGAGTTGAGTGCGGCGGCTGACGATTTTATGCATCACAGACATGCGCGATCCTTGTATTT
>NZ_CAWPDB010000027.1:0-7603 GCF_963886625.1 Vibrio sp. V23_P3S9T160 | reverse complement strand
GAATTACACCAATTGAAATGTGACTGTGGATAAAATTAAATATTACCCATTACAATTCTTACTTTAACAACTAAAACTCTTTGATAAACATTAAATTAGCCATCTAACTTTTAGACCTATTCTCATTTTTTTGACCTGTTCATAACAAAGCAGATTGCTGTGTTTACCTGTCACTGCTATAGTTCACAGCTGCAATGAATGATTCGGTGATTTTTTATTCTTTACCGTCCATTTTTGAGCAAAATAGTGAGTAGACTGCTAAGCGTCAATGTGCTGCACATGGCGTAAGACACTATTGAGCGAAGCTATCTTGTTGCTCTACTCATCGTCATTTCATGTTGAGTATTTTCCGCCAATACGCGGATCGCAGGCAATCGTGTGCGTGCGATAACTGAAGTGCCCTAGAGCATCCCCTCCAGCCGGGAGGCTGCACCTTTTAGTCATGGGATCTGGCACCGTGAAAACGAAACCCAGCAACAAGTCCAATAATCAAAACTAAAGAAAGATAACGAGATTTTTAAATGAAAAGAATGCTAATTAACGCAACTCAAAAAGAAGAGTTGCGTGTCGCGCTGGTTGATGGCCAACGACTTTTTGATCTAGACATCGAAAGTCCAGGGCATGAATCTAAAAAGGCGAACATCTATAAAGGACGTATCACCCGTGTTGAACCGAGTTTAGAAGCTGCATTTGTTGATTACGGCGCTGAACGTCACGGTTTCCTTCCTCTCAAAGAAATTGCCCGCGAATACTTCCCTGATGGCTACACTTACCAAGGCCGTCCAAACATCAAAGAAGCGCTTAAAGAAGGCCAAGAAGTTATTGTCCAAGTTGAAAAGGAAGAACGAGGCAGCAAAGGCGCTGCGTTGACCACTTTCATTTCTCTTGCTGGTAGCTACCTAGTTCTTATGCCAAACAATCCTCGTGCCGGTGGTATTTCACGCCGTATCGAAGGCGATGAGCGTACCGAATTAAAAACCGCATTGAGCAGTTTAGAGCTTCCTCAAGGCATGGGCCTTATCGTTCGCACTGCAGGTGTGGGCAAAAGTGCGGAAGAGCTAGAGTGGGACTTAAACGTTTTGCTCAATCACTGGAGCGCAATCAAACAGGCTTCCGATTTGCGTCCTGCACCGCTACTTATTCACCAAGAGAGCAACGTCATTGTACGCGCAATTCGTGATTATCTGCGTCGTGACATTGGTGAAATTCTAATTGATAGCAACACAATTTATGAACGTGCCCTTGAGCACATTCGTTTGGTGCGTCCTGATTTCGTGAGTCGTGTAAAAAAATACGACGGTGAAGTACCCCTATTTAGCCATTACCAAATTGAAAGCCAAATCGAATCGGCTTTCCAGCGTGAAGTGCGTTTGCCTTCTGGTGGCTCTATTGTTATCGACCCAACCGAAGCATTGACCTCAATTGATATCAACTCTGCTCGTGCAACAAAAGGCGGCGATATTGAAGAGACGGCGCTTAACACCAACTTAGAAGCAGCCGATGAAATTGCTCGCCAATTACGTCTGCGCGATTTGGGCGGATTAGTGGTTATCGATTTCATCGATATGACTCCTGTTCGTCACCAACGTGAAGTAGAAAACCGTTTACGCGATGCCGTACGCCTAGATCGTGCTCGCGTACAAATTGGCCGAATTTCACGTTTTGGCTTGTTAGAAATGTCGCGTCAGCGCTTGAGCCCATCACTTGCCGAAGCAAGTCACCATATCTGCCCACGCTGCTCTGGTACCGGAGTGGTTCGTGATAATGAATCTCTTGCGCTCTCTGTTTTACGTCTCATTGAAGAAGAAGCACTAAAAGATAATACCGCTCAAGTTATGGCGGTGGTTCCCGTTCCTATTGCATCTTATCTACTCAATGAAAAACGTCGCTCAATCAATCATATTGAACGCATTCAAGAAGTCGAGATCACCATTGTCCCTAACTCTGAAATGGAAACGCCTCATTTTGAAGTGATCCGTGTCCGTGAAGGGGAAGAGCAAGAAATACTCTCTTACTTAGTGCCAATGAAACTAGAAGCACTGAAAGAAGCAGAAGGTAAAGAAAGCTCAGATATCGATTTCAAACCAAAACGCATTGAAGAACCAGCGTTGAAAGGGTTTGCTGCTCCAGCACAAACTATTCCAGCTCCAACACCTAAAGCAGAAGTAGCGGTTCCAGTCAAAGAGATCGCTGTTGAACCAGGCAAACCAGGTCTATTTGGCCGCATCGTTAAAGCTCTTGGTAGCATCTTCTCAACCACCACGGAAGAGGTGAAAACTGAGGAAGAGCAACAAAAACAAGAAAACGAACGTAGCCAAGCACCACGCCAGCGTCGTGATCGAAATGACCAACGTCGTCGTAACGGACGCGGTGAAAATGTTAATCGCGACAACGCAAACCGTGACAGAAACAAACGTAAACCTGTCAATACCTCTGCTCTTGTTGAAGAAACACAAGACAAAGAAATTGTTGCTACCAACGAGCCTCGTAAGACACAAGCTCGCAAGCCAAAACAAGAGCGCCGCAACAAGCGTGATGACAGCAAATCTGAAAAGTTAGCGGAGCAAGGGCTACAACTTGCGGCTGAAGCGCAAGCCGTTACCTTGACAGCGAATGAAGAGAAAACGGAAGAGAAAACGGCAAAAGTTAAAGAACGCCGTCAACGCCGTAAGTTAAACAAACAAGTTCGTGTAAAAGATCAGACAATCGCTCAAGAACAACCAGAAGCTGAAATGTTGATCAATACAACCCCGGCAGCAGAGGTTATTGAAGCCGTAAAAGCTGAAACAGTACAATCTGTTGAGACATCGGTCGTTACACCAAACGACGACAATGAGAATGACGATCAAAATCAACGTCGCAATCGCCGCTCCCCTCGTCATTTACGAGCCAGTGGTCAACGTCGACGCCGTGGTCGTGATCGTCGCCCTAACCCATTCCGTTTACGTAAAGGTGGGGTTGCCTCTCCTGAGATGGCAATGGGTAAAGTGATGCCTCGTTATGACCTCTCTAAACCAGCGTATCAAGCACCAGTAACAGAGCAAGTCGCAGCGGTTGAACCTGTTCAACAAGTGGCAGATGTCGTGGATAACAATACTGAGATAACGTTAGGTGGTTTTGCTTTCCCTGAAATGGCAATGGGTAAGGTCATTATTCGCCACGAAGAAAGCCAGAGCGTCGTTGAAGAACCTGTTACAGTCTCTTTGCAGGACGCTATTGAACCTCAAGTACCATCGACAGTGGTAACAGAATCGGTTTCAGTCACAGAATCGGTCACTGTAGAAGCCGTTATTTCGGAGCCAGTAATCGCAGAAGTTGTTATTGAAAAGACTACCGCTATTGAGCTCGTTGTCGAAGAAAAAGCCACGACAGAGAAAGTACCAGCATTGAAGGTTGAAGTAACTAAGGCACCTGAAGCCGTATTACCTAAAACAATCAAAGCGCATGCATTCTCTCCGATGACCAAAGCCTCAGGCTCTTTGTTGCTCAAAGAGATTGAAATCGTATCAGCACCTTTCCATGCTGAACGAATTGCAACTCGTGCAGCAGGCAGCCAGTCAGCGCAAAGTCAAGCTGGTGCAGCAATGACTAAACCACAGTATTAATCTCTGAACCGAGTTTAAATACCATTAAAGGGCCGCATTCGCAGCCCTTTTTATATTCCGCTTGCCCAATATCTCTGCATCTCATAGCATGGCCTCTTTCTTGTCACTCAAAATAGACTTCCATGACTTGGATCTTATTCACCCTTCTGGCCGCGTTCATGCAATCTTGGCGCAATGCATTCCAAAGTCGCTTAGCAACTGAGGTCAGTACTACTGGTGTTACCCTTGCCCGCTTTCTTTGGGCTGGCCCTATCGCGGCTCTGTATCTCATCACTTTGTATCATTTCATACCCGCGAAATTACCTACATTGTCATTGACCTTTATCGCTTTCATTATCGGCGCGTCATTGATGCAAATCGTCGCGACTGCGCTCATGGTTAAGCTTTTTAAATTAAATAACTATGCCGTAGGTGCTGGGCTAGCCAAAAGCGAAGCCTTAGTTGCCGCTATTTTAGGGATGATTTTTTTGGGACTCATTTGACAGGCTTGGGCTGGATTGGCGTCATCGTTGGTGGCATTGGTGTGTTTTTGATGAGCACGCACGGCAATGTTAAGCAGCTTTCAATGCCAACTGTTTTACTGGGATTAAGTTGTGGTAGTGCCTTTGCGCTCACTTCATTGTGGGTACGTGAAGCCAGTTTAGCGCTTGGCTTACCCTTTCCACACAGTGCTGCTTGGGTATTATTGTTGGTCATTTCACTGCAGACTTTATTACTGCTAATTTACCTAATGGTGACCGACAACAACTCATTAAAACAATTATGGGTAAGACCTAAGCTGACGCTATTAACCAGCACAAGTAGCTGTCTTGGTTCTATTGGTTGGTTCAGTGCAATGTCTCTTCAAACCGTGCCTTATGTAAAAACTTTAGGCCAAATTGAGATCTTTTTTACGATGTTAATTTCTATTTTTTGGCTAAAACAATCGGTGAAAATTAAAGATGGGCTGGGGCTTTTTCTAATCGCAATTGCCGCTATTTTAGTCATGTGGGGATAGATCCCCATCCACGCTTTGATGATGAAATTACTCGATCAAAAAAAGCCTCACCAGACGGTGAGGCTTTATCTTTTCCCGATAGAGATTGTTTCGTGCTAGCGAAAATCTCTCAATAACTCAGCTTACTTTTTCTTTGCTGGTTTTTGGTCATCTTTCTTCTTGATAACGGTAGTGCCTTCGAAAGTTTCACCTTCAACAAACGCTGTACCATAGTAAGCCGCAAGAAGTACTTCTTTTAGCTCAGAAATCAGTGGGTAGCGTGGGTTTGCACCAGTACATTGGTCATCAAACGCTTCAACTGATAGTACGTCAACTTTTGCGAGGAAATCCGCTTCATTCACGCCAGCCGCTTGGATAGATAGCGGGATGTCGAGATCTTTCTTCAGCTCTTCCAACCAAGTCAGTAGACGTTCAATCTTCTGAGCAGTACGGTCGCCCGCTTGGCTCAAGCCTAAGTGGTCAGCCACTTCAGCGTAACGACGGCGTGCTTGTGGACGGTCGTATTGAGAGAACGCAGTTTGTTTGGTTGGGTTATCATTCGCGTTATAGCGCACAACGTTAGAGATAAGCAATGCGTTAGCAAGGCCGTGCGGGATGTGGAACTCAGCACCGATCTTGTGCGCCATAGAGTGACATACACCTAAGAACGCGTTAGCAAAAGCAATACCTGCGATAGTCGCTGCATTGTGCACTTTTTCACGAGCAATTGGGTCTGCTGCGCCATTTTTGTAGCTTGATGGTAGGTACTCTTTCAGCATCTTAAGTGCTTGTAGAGCTTGACCATCAGAGTATTCGTTCGCAAGAACAGATACATAGGCTTCAAGAGCGTGAGTCACAGCATCGTAACCACCAAATGCCGTTAGAGACTTAGGCATATTCATCACAAGGTTCGCATCAACGATAGCCATGTTAGGTGTTAGCTCATAATCCGCTAGTGGGTATTTAGCACCTGTTTTGTCGTCTGTTACAACGGCAAATGGTGTAACTTCTGAACCTGTACCTGAAGTAGTCGTGATACAAACCAATTCTGCTTTTTGCCCCATTTTAGGGAACTTGTAGATACGTTTACGGATATCCATAAAGCGCATTGCAAGCTCTTCAAAGTGAGTTTCTGGGTGCTCATACATAACCCACATGATCTTCGCCGCATCCATTGGTGAACCACCACCAAGTGCTAGAATCACGTCTGGTTGGAAACTCTTCATTGCTTCAGCGCCTTTCTCTACGACAGATAGAGTTGGATCAGCTTCTACATCAAAGAATGTTTGAACTTCCATACCGTTTGACTTCAGCAGAGTCACTACGTCGTCTGCATAACCGTTGTTGAATAGGAAACGGTCAGTAACTAGGAATGCGCGTTTTTTGCCTTCAAGATCGCTCATAGCGATTGGAAGGCTACCACGACGGAAGTAAATTGACTTAGGTAGTTTATGCCACAACATGTTTTCAGCTCGCTTCGCAACAGTTTTCTTGTTGATTAGGTGCTTAGGACCTACGTTCTCAGAAATTGAGTTACCACCCCAAGAACCACAACCTAGCGTTAGAGATGGTGCAACGTTAAAGTTGTAAAGGTCACCGATACCACCATGAGTGGTTGGGATGTTTACAAGAATACGCGCCGTCTTCATTTTGTCACCAAAGTAACGGATACGGTCTGCATTAACGTCTTGGTTAGTGTATAGACCAGAAGTGTGGCCGATACCGCCGATTTCTACCATTCTTACTGCTTGTTCTACCGCGTTCTCGAAAGAAGTCGCGCGGAACATGCCAAGTGTTGGAGAAAGTTTTTCATGTGCGAATTCATCGTCATAAGAAACTTCGCCAATACCTTCACCGACAAGGATTTTAGTATCTGCTGGAACTTTAACGCCCGCCATTTCAGCGATGGCTGTTGCTGGTTGGCCTACGATTTTCGCGTTTAGTGCGCCATCGATAAGCAGTACCTTACGTACTTTGTCTGCGTCTGCTTTACTTAAAACATGCGCTTTATGGCTCGCGAAACGTTCTTTTACTTCGTCATACACTTCGTCCATAACGATAACCGCTTGCTCAGAAGCACATACCACACCGTTATCGAATGTTTTAGACATAAGAACAGAAGCAACTGCACGTTTGATGTCTGCCGTTTCGTCGATTACAACTGGAACGTTACCTGCACCTACACCGATTGCTGGTTTACCTGACGAGTAAGCCGCTTTCACCATGCCAGGACCACCTGTTGCAAGGATAAGTGCAATACCTTCGTGCTTCATTAGCGCGTTAGATAGCTCAACTGAAGGTTGATCAATCCAGCCGATGATGTCTTTTGGCGCGCCAGCTGCAACTGCTGCATCTAACACGAGTTTAGCTGCATCGTTAGTTGAATTTTTCGCACGTGGGTGTGGCGAGAAGATGATACCGTTACGAGTCTTCAAAGAGATGAGAGATTTGAAGATTGCAGTAGAAGTAGGGTTAGTGGTTGGAACGATACCGCAGATGATGCCTACAGGCTCAGCGATAGTCATCGTGCCTAGGTTTTTATCTTCTTCAAGAATGCCACACGTTTTTTCGTCTTTGTATTTGTTGTAGATGAACTCAGACGCAAAGTGGTTCTTGATTACTTTATCCTCAACAATACCCATGCCTGATTCCGCTACCGCTTGTTGCGCTAGAGGGATACGAGCTTGGTTAGCTGCTAATGATGCTGCGCGGAAAATTTTATCTACTTGCTCTTGAGAGTAAGTAGAGAATTCTGCTTGAGCCGCTTTAACGCGCGCTACTAGAGCATCAAGTTCAGCTAAATTAGTTACAGGCATAATGGATCTCCTAAAAATAGAAAAATGTTAAAAACTCTTTATTAAGTTTGCAGCTTTGTGTTTTTGTTTTTTCTCAACAGCTTAAACAATGACAGACTTAGTAAATTGCTTTCAGGACTGAGTATAATATTTCAGAGTGTGAAAAAAATTGACTCAGATCAGTTCTCAAAAACTAATTACCCAATTAGGGGTAAACACCCTACAAA
>NZ_CAWPDB010000026.1:0-7763 GCF_963886625.1 Vibrio sp. V23_P3S9T160 | reverse complement strand
CCACTAAACGGTTCCATAGCGCTTTATCAAAAGGTTCTTTAGGAATGGCAGGATAAAGTGTTTCGACCTCTTCTCTGGCAAAGGCCATAAACTCTTTCTTTTTCCTCTTGTTATACTCTTGGGCGACATTATTGTAGTTGCGGATCCACTCTTTCTTAAAGCGAAGCAAGGCGGGCTCGGCTTTTTCTAAAGGTAGCCGAGAGAGATAAACGCGCTTATATGAGATTTTACGATCAATCATCGTTCGCATACTGGTTTGAATGTAGGTACCGTGCTGCGTAATGGAAATATCGCTCTCATCAAACAGATTCACACACCAGCCCTTAGGCCAAAAGTCAGCCTGTTTATACTGATTATTTCTAGCGGTTAATACTTGATGAAGCACTAAATCAGAAGTGCCTTTAAAGGTTTGCTGCCATGTGGCTATGCGAATTTGCAATGAACCAGGCAAGCGATAGACATTGGTAAACTTATCTTCGTTCATGACTTCTACAGTAATTGGTTGAATAAAATACAATTTTTGAATGCCATTTGAGTACAGGGAATGCACCTCAAAGACGAAAGCCAAACGACGTGTCGATTATTTTATGACACATAAAATTATGTGCAGAGTACTCAGCTAATGATTTCAATTATAAGTATAAAAAGTGAGCGAGGTGGATTTTACAAGGTTTGCATTAAAATGCGAGCTTAAGTTGGCGTTAAATCTAATAATGATCAGCGATTATTTGCCTTATCTTGCAAAATTTGACTTTCTAGGTAGAGATAACTCGTTGTATTGCCTAGTCTAGTTAATAGAACTTCACAACTCGAGACCAATCATGGAGATCAAGTACCAGCAGTGGCAGCATAAGCTATACATGAAAGTGCTCAAATTGGCCGCAGCGATTCTGCCCATCTCCAAGCCAACCTTGTTTATTGGTAAAGAATCGCTCAAGCAACTCTGTTATTCGGTTTCTTTGATGGGTATTGAACGCGTGCTTGTCGTAACAGACCAAGGCATTGAAAAGCTTGGTTATGTAAAAAAACTGACCTTTGAGTTTGAGCGCGTTGGTGTCAGTTGTGTGGTGTTTAACCATGTATTGCCTGATCCTACCTATGATCAAGTTGAAGCCGGCCTCCATCAGTATCGATTGGAGAAGTGCCAAGGCGTTGTCGCTATTGGTGGCGGCTCTTCAATCGATTGTGCAAAAGTGATCGCCGCTTGTGCTACTAACCGCAAGTCGATCAAACGTTTAGTGGGGCTGTTAAAAGTATGGAAAACACCTGCGCCGCTGTTTGTGATCCCAACCACGGCAGGTACGGGCTCTGAAGTGACCGTCATTGCGGTGGTTTCTGACCCTCAAACTCAGCAAAAAACACCGATTACTGACCCGAAACTTGTGCCACTTATTGCAGCGTTAGATCCGATGCTGATGATGGCCCTGCCTACTCATATTACTGCGCAAACGGGGTTGGATGCACTCACGCATGCAGTGGAAGCCTTTATATCGCGTAATGCCACGCCAGAGACTGATCGCTATGCCATCGCTGCGGTTAAACTGA
This sequence comes from Vibrio sp. V23_P3S9T160, assembly GCF_963886625.1. NCBI lineage: Bacteria > Pseudomonadati > Pseudomonadota > Gammaproteobacteria > Vibrionales > Vibrionaceae > Vibrio > Vibrio sp. V23_P3S9T160. The sequence continues at coordinate 6,218 of NZ_CAWPDB010000026.1, read as the reverse complement.
TCCACGATAACTTGGAAAAAGCGGCGTTCTTTGGCCAAAATTTGACGGCGAGGCAAAACATGGCACTGGCCTCTTATTACGCTGGACTTGCTTTTACCAAAGCCAGTTTAGGGTATACACATGCCATCGCCCATGCCGTTGGGGCGAAATACCATTTCCCGCATGGCTTAGCGAATGCGGTTGTGTTGCCACATGTATTGGAATACTCCAAAGAGGCGGCGAAAGATAAGCTGGCTAAACTGGCCGACGTACTCAAAATAACCGATCCACATTTGACCGATTCAATGAAAGCGGACGCCTTCATTGGGTATGTAAAAGAGCTCAATCACACACTGCATATACCTACACAGTTACAGGGGCTCATGCCAGAGCATATTCCAGAATTGGCCAAACAAGCTTTTCGTGAAGCGTTTTGGAATTATCCTGCGCCAAAATACATGCAGCAAACGGATTGCGAAGCGATTTTTAGGAAATTGTAATCTACATTCAGCGTTATCTTTGACCGCTCTCGTCATCATAGCAACGAGAGTGGTCAAATTAGGTCGATTCATTTTTTAAGCAGTATCAACCCACTTGGCAGAGTATCACCGAAGACACGTTTGGATTCTGTGTCAGACAGGTCATGCACTTCATTCACCAAAGTAAACCAAGTTTCTGGAACCTTACTTTGCTTTATCTTGGCTAAAACGAGCTGACGAACATCATTGCTAATATCAAAAAGACGATCTCCTGTCTTGCGGCACATCATTACCGCGGCAAAGGCAATCATCGGTTCTTTTTGCCAGTTTTGATCAAGCAACTTCGGTAACCATTGTTCCACTTGCGCTCTTGGGATGACTGAATGTTGACTACCATACAGTAGCGTCCGAGAGGTTAACCGCCCAACGGCCCACCAGTGTGCTTGTTCACATTGAGTTTGATTAATCGCTTTGTTCAAAAACCACGTTGCAAGTAATACTTTATCTTCCACTTCTAGATGTTCCAGCGAAGCGGCAAGCCGTACCATGGCTTCGTACCCTTTGTCGTGCGCTTCTTGAGCTGATTTTGGATTTTTGATTGCGCTAGGGTGAAGATACTTAGCGATATCCGCTAGAATCGTTTCTTGTTGCTCTTGACTCAGTCCGCCAGCCACACGCCGCCAAAATACCCACCAATCGCTCCAGCCTTGATGATTTTGGAATTGAATACCTTGTTGATACAGATTCCACATCTGTTCCATACGCCAAGGATCAGTTGGATCGCCAAATCCTGGTCGCAGGGCAAATCCAGCCAGACGCAACCAGTTTTTCTCGTGTTGCTCTGAGCGACGTCGACGTTTACGGCCTTGAGAAAATGCATCAAAGAGCGGTCGTAGCGTGGCGAAATCCCATTCATCACGTGGCCCTAAAAGCTTATCTAAATCTTTGCCAAGTGTTTTAATGGCTTGGTTATCAGAGGCTTTTTTATTGCCACTATAAAGGTGTGTGATGAGCGAAATCGCCTCTGACAAGCGAGGATGACGTTGGATTTCACTGTCTGACTCACTGTGCTTGCGAACTTCAAACTCAAGTTGCCATCGGTTTTTTTCGTCCTCAACACTGACACATTCAATCTTGAGCGTGCCGACTTCAGTTAATTGACAAGCCAGTTGAACTTCCACCCGTTGCTTTTGGTTAGCATGCAATAGAGCATCATCACTTCCTTTTAACGCCGTTATATAAGGAGGCAGTGGCGTAAAAAGCTCATGTTCAACAGCCAATAACAGACCATTTTGAACGCGGCGATCAGCAAACATATCGTGAGTCGAGGTCAGGATGTTGAAGCGTACGGGTTCACCTAACGTCAGTGAAAATCGACGGCTGGTTAAGCGTATCTCTTGTCCTTCTTCGGTGCCTTTAGCCAAGACACACAGAGCATGTCCCGCACTGTTTTTTTCAGGCAGGTGTAAAAAATAAGAGCGTGCCGATCCACCGCCGATTTTAAGCTGTGCACCTTGGCGAGCTTTACCATACGCGACAGCACCGAGTGCGACTGCCCAATCAGGGTGAGGATTATCAAGCAGGGTGATCGGCGAACCTCGCCAATCGGTCAATAATTGAGTGATGCGCTTTGTGATAAGCTCACTATTAAATACGCCGCCATTGAGCAGCAACCCAACGGGAATTGCCGTTGCGTTTGACTCTTGCTTGAGCGCAAGGCGAGAAACGGCTTGGTGTTCAGCTAAAAATTCAGCGATATGTTTACTCACGGCAGGGTCGGCTGCGTAGGGCAAACCAAATTCCACCACTGCACTGCGGCGTTTATTTGGACGTTCTTGTACCGAGCAAAGTGGGAAAAAACCTTCCAGTGTAATGTCATGCACCTCTTGTTTCGTCAGGGAAATGCTTTTTGCTGCGCCTAATAGCTTTGAACCACTGCCAAGGAGCGTAATTTTTAGCTGCTCTGGGGCTTGGTTTGATAGGAGCTGCTCTTTGACTTGGCGAGTTTGCTGAATTAGTTTGCTCAAACTGGCGGCGGTTAATTTTTTCGAACCGTCAAAGCGTTGCTCAGCTAGATGAGCTAATGCTAAATCAAGGTTGTCACCTCCGAGCATTAAGTGATCACCCACGCCAATTCGGTCAAGAGAAAGTTGGTTGTCTACGCTGTGTTTCGCTTCAATTAAACTGAGGTCTGTCGTACCACCGCCCACATCACAAACCAAGATCAAAGGGAGTGATTGCAGTTGCTGTGAGGCACAATGGCGGTGACGTGCGTACCAGTCATAGCAAACGGCTTGTGGCTCTTCAAGTAGTACAATTGAGCTTAAGCCAGCCAGTGTTGCAGCTTCGATGGTGAGCTTACGAGCCGTTTCATCAAATGATGCCGGTACGGTGATAATGACATTTTGATCTTCAAGTCGATGACTTGGATGACGGTAGTTCCATGCTTGCCGGATGTGATTGAGATAACTGGCGCTGGCAATGACAGGGGAAACTTTCGCCACATCGTGAGCGCCTGCCCACGGTAAGATGGCTTGCTTGCGATCAACCCCTTGATGGGAGAGCCAACTTTTTGCGCTGGATACTTGTCGCCCTTCTACTTTTGCACCTAAATCTCTTGCCCATTGGCCAATAATTACTTCTTTGCTATCGCCCATAACCGGTTCAATTTGCCAAGGGAGCGATAGGGCATCAGGTGCGATCTGCCCGTCGGCTGGGTGATAACGAAATGACGGAAGGAGTGGTTTTCGAACCACTTCACCGGGGCCAATCAATTGGTCGACCTCAAAAAGATGCACGGGTGAGTCTTCTAACGATTCGGTGATTTCACAAAATGCCACCACAGTATTGGTGGTGCCTAAATCGATACCGACGAGAAAGCGAGGAGAAGACATGGAGGCTCCTGAATTTCAAAAACGGCATCCGAAGATGCCGTGTGGGGATTATTGAGTGACTTGAGGATCTTCACGCACATCGAACTCAACGTGCCATGTTTGGCCGTTGTCTGTCGCAATGGCTTCTAAGTGAAGTGTCCCGAGCTCTGTGATCGTTGAGGCTAAGTGAACCGGAACGACTTCGCCTTGTCGACGTCCTTTAGAAACAGGTAAGGTGACGTGGATCTCGGGCAGCTCTACAAGTTCTTCTGGAGCCCAATAATCTAAGTGCATGCCAGCTTCGTCATCGCGGCGTATTGTTGAACCAAAGAATTGAAAATGTACAGGCTCACCAATGACCAATCCAAACTCTTGGCTTGGTACGCGGACACTGCTTCCTTCTTCCATGCTAAATGGAGCGACGCACAAGGCTTCCATCGGTGGTGCGATCCCCGGAATGGCAGGCATAGCACTTTCAATACCGACGTAATAACTCGAGGCTATACCACCGCGAATACGCACACCTTGTCCACGACGAACTGCGCCGTAATACGCTGCGCCGCAGGCGACGGCTAAATCAAGGTCTAAGCCTGTTAAGCGCTTCATCTGTGGTGCTCCCACAGTGCTCAACCAAGCATTAATAGTGCTGAGAAGACGGTTTGCTAATAAATCGGATTTTAACACGCCACCGTTTAGTAAGATGGCGGTCGGTTTGATAAAATCCATCTCCGGAGCTTCGCCCATACCGGGCATGCCAGCAAATGGGTTATCATTCAGAGCGGATGTTTCTAGAGCGGATATGTCGCCACCCATTGCATGGGCTTGTTTTGCCAAGAACGCGGCGATATGGCGGGTAATTCCAGCGTCTTGCGCGTAGGGAAGGCCTATTTGCGTTAATGCGCCACGTGCTTTTTGTACGGGATGATCAGTGATATTCACTTGTGGGAAAAAACCATCGACCAAGGTTTGTTGCACTTCTTGTTGAGTCAATTCGGTTTTAAGCGTTGTACCGAGCAGTTTTGAACCGCGACTTGGTACCACAATCGGTACGGAATGTAGGGCACTGTCATTAAGAAGCGCCTCTTTGGCATCTCGGCAAGCGTGCGTCATCGCTTGTACTTGCCAAGGTGCTAATTCTTTACCTTCTTGCGCCAATTTCATTTTTAAACGGTAAGCAAGGGCAAGGTCCATGTTGTCGCCGCCGAGTAAGATGTGCTCACCAACCGCAATCCGATTGAGCGTTAAGTTACCAGCGTCTTCAGTCACTTCCACTAAGGATAAATCAGTGGTTCCCCCACCAATATCAACCACGAGAACAATGTCACCCACCTTGACTTCATCGCGCCACGCATCGTGGCTATTATCTATCCAACTGTATAAAGCCGCTTGTGGCTCTTCAAGCAGCGTTAATTGCTCAAAACCAACGTTGCGTGCTGCTTCAGCGGTTAAATCTCGGGCGGCTGGATCAAATGAAGCGGGTACTGTTAACGTGACATCTTGTGTAGCTAAGGGGAAGTCAGGGTGAGCGTGATCCCAAGCGCTTTTTAAATGCTCTAGATAGCACTCAGTGGTTTTTAATGGCGAGATCTTTTCCACTTCATCGCTGCTACCCACGGGTAAAAATGCATCACGTCGATTGACGCCACCATGACATAGCCATGATTTGGCACTGGCGACTAAACGAATCGGTGTCTTACTGCCAAGGTTGCGCGCAATGGCACCGACTAAAGCTTTTGGCTCGGCCGACCAAGGCAAAACGCGTGCGGCAGGGCTCATCTCATGTTCATGAGGCTGGTATAAAAACGAGCCTAATTGATGACGGCTTTCAACCGTACCGGGCGCGGTAAGTTGAGGGATGCTCATTACTGAAACGCGAGCGTTTTCATCCTGAGTATCAACATAAGAGAGCACGCAATGTGTTGTGCCTAAGTCAATACCAATACTAAATTTTGGCGCTGTCTGTTCCATTACAATTCAACCTCGGCAGGGGCGATGATTGAAGCATCATACTGTTCAGCCAATTTAGGCAAAGTGATAGCTGTTGCTTTCCAGCCTTTATGGACTAAGGTGCCATTAAAGGGTGCTGAACCCGTTACATTACCCGTTAAGCGAACTTCTTGCGGGTTGAAACCGGCTTCAATGGTAATTCGACTCTCTTCATCTTCGCCACGAATGGGCGTGAGCTGAATGTAATCTTGTAGGACTTTTTTACCACCGGCGTGGATCACGCGCGCCGCGGCTCCAACTTCCTCATCAGAAAAAGCGGTGACATCTTCATTTAAGAAGTCAATCAGACGAGCTTCTTGCTGCATTAACGACAAAAGTTGTAGGGCGGAATCGGTTGGCGCTGTCGCTAATTTAGATTCGACTTCAACTACGCGCTCAATCACTTTTTCTACTTCTACGATTTTTTCGACTTCAACAATCGTTTCAACCGGCTTTTCGACTTCGACAATTTTCTCGACAGGTTTTTCAACAACTTTCTCAACGACTTTTGATTTGCGTGATACCACAATGAGAAGTAGCAAAAGGCTTGATGCACTGAGCCCAGCATGCAGCATATCAAAGGTGGTAGGGATCATATTTAAATCGAAGTTCATCACAATTCTCTTTACACAATGAAGTAGGCGTGGGAATTCTCGTGAGCCTACGGTGAATAGACTTAAAAATAGGGGCGCAGCTTACCATATTCAAGGCAAATACAGGATAGAAAGTCCGCATCATCACGTTTAAGCTAAAGTGATTGCTTGCGTTTTGAGCAGTATCAATCATTAATTCTCTATTCTGGTTCAACTTTAAGATTAATTGGTTAATAAATTGATGACTGGCTATTGATTTACCTACTTTTATAAGAGTAATTTGAGTCCTGAGTCCTGAGTCCTGAGTC
>NZ_CAWPDB010000025.1:0-14846 GCF_963886625.1 Vibrio sp. V23_P3S9T160 | reverse complement strand
ACTGAAAATAATTTGTGTTGGCTAAGAATCATGAACAAAAAGGCGATTTTTTTAAAAAAACTCTATCATCCAACGTTTTCAGGCGGGGAGATTAAATAGGTTTTACTTTGAGAAGTAGTCAGCTCAACGGCAAAATTCATCATCAAATACGATATTTTGCCGTTGAGCGGAGGAGTTACTGTAATAAGAGATTAATGTTTATCCTGATGGCGAGCGGCAATGGCGACAAATTGTTGTTCAACACTCAAAAAAGCCTCTACGACTTGTGGGTCAAAATGTGTCGCTTCGCCCTGTAGAATGATGGCTGTTGCTTCGCTTGGTATTATTCATGAATTTGATTTCATTTCGGTATGTGATGATTAAGTTTAGGTGATTAAATTCGTTCAATGTTGTGTTTTCGTAACTAACCGATGTGCGGAGGATCAGAAAAGCGATGGATTCTAGTGATGTATTTCTAGGAAAGATAGCTAAATAAAATAAAGCCCATGTGATCCGATCAGTGCGTCATGTTATGAGAACAGAGGAGAGGGCTTAATGACGTTACTCGGCCGAACTTAACGAAAGTCAATCATTACTCTGATTGATAAGAGTGGACTGTTTAAAATTACCTAACACAACAAAAATAAAATTACATCTACCGACTACATTGCAGATTCCTCCAAGCTTTCCTATCTTTAGTTATGAGCTCTAGGCGTTGCATAACAACTTCTTACATAACGTCATAGCTTTCGTCAGTGTTTTATGGCTAAAGGATAATAAATCATGCTCCTCATTAGGCTGGTACGTGTTTACGTGCCCTTAGTGCTATTGTCGATAGTTGCTCTTATGCCACAGCCAACACATTTTGGTGTTTGGGCTCTATTATTTGTTACTTTTGCTAGTGTTAGCTATGCAATTTGGAATTACGAATCCTTCATTTCCCAAGTCAAAGCTCAAAAAAAGACGATTGAACACCTTTCTCAAACACAAGAGATCCAACTGGATGGATATCATTCTTTAGAGCCTCTCTTTGCTCAATCTTTGCCAGTGTGGTCTCGTCATATTGATTTAGCCAATGTGCAACTTACCGATTCTGTTACTCAATTGAGCCAGCAATTTGGTGATCTTGTTACGCAGCTTTCACAAGCACTCTCCTTCTCGCAAGGCTCAACCTTAAAAGATGAGCGTAATTTAATGAGCGAAATTGAGCGTTGTCGAGTCATGCTTTCTAAAGCGGTTGATGAGCTTAGAGAAAGCCAAAAGACAAGAGAGCATATGCTTGATGAAATGCGCAGCCTTGATCAATACACAGTCGATTTAAAAAAAATGGCAACCGATGTGGTGGGCATTGCTGAAAAAACCAACTTATTAGCGCTTAATGCTGCCATTGAGTCAGCCAGAGCAGGCGAGGCAGGCCGAGGTTTTGCAGTGGTGGCCGATGAAGTGCGCAACCTCTCACAGCGTTCAAGGGAGATCGCTAGCAGCATGACGGATAAAGTGAACGTCGTGAGTGATGCGATTAATACTACATTTAAGACGGCTGAAATGGCTATTGCGGCTGAGAGTGAACAAATGGAACAAACCGAGCAGCGTATCGATTATGTCATTAACCACTTCCAAGATATGGCACAAACCTTACAGCAACAGTCTGAGCGGTTAAAAGAAGATGCATTTTCGGTGAAGGAAACAATCAGTAGTGTGATTGTGAAATTGCAATTTCAAGACCGAGTCAGCCAAATATTAGAGCAAATCAGCACCAATCTCAAAGAACTCAGTGACTCATTAGAGCTGCTCAAACAAGACAGCAATCATGCGATCGCAGGCGAATTATCTCCGCAAAAATGGCTGGAAAAAATGACCAAGAACTACACCATGATAGAACAACATGAAAGCCACAAAGGCAAGGTTACTGAGGTGAAAAGCAAGGTGACTAGCACGGACATTACTTTCTTTTGAGAACCGTAAATGAATAAATGAGGAACTCTGTGATGAACAAAACGGTACTTGTTGTAGATGATTCGGCTTCAATTCGGCAGGTTGTGAGTATGACCTTAAAAGGAGCAGGCTATCAGACGATCGAAGCTCATGATGGTAAAGATGCACTATCCAAATTGGCCGGGAATCGTGTTCATTTGGTCATCAGCGATGTAAATATGCCGAATATGGATGGCATTACCTTACTTAAAGAGCTGAAGCAAAGGCCAGACACAAAATTTACGCCAGTGATTATGCTCACAACTGAATCGGAGGCATCGAAGAAAGAACAGGGTCGTGCTGCGGGTGCGAAAGCTTGGGTTGTAAAACCCTTTGCACCTGAACAGATGCTTGCCGCCGTAGCAAAACTGATCCAAGCCTAAGGGGGGATTATGCTGACTCCACACCAAACCGATGAGCAATTAATGTTAAAACTTGACGGTGAACTGACGATTTATGAGGCTCGAAATTTGTTTGAGCAGATGACCCCTTTTGTGTCTCATAGCGAGAAGATCGCCATTGAACTTTCCCAAGTCACTGCTCTGGACAGCAGTTGCGTACAAGTATTGATGGCATTTAAAAAAGCAAGAATAGAACAGGGATGTGAACTGATTCATCACAGTGAAGTCGTGGTGGATGTACTGGGTAAACTGGGGCTAGTGGGATGGTTTCATGACCCTATCGTTCTTTCGAGTTCACAATAAGACAAAGTGACAAGCTAATGACGAAGTCCCAGGGAGATACTATGGACGAAATGATGGCTGCGGCGCTCCAAACTTATTTTAATGAGAGCAGGGAGTTGCTTGAAGGGATGGAATCTGACCTTCTTGAACTGGATAGCGGGAATCTTGATGGCTTAAATGAGCGATTAAACGCAATTTTCCGAGCAGCGCATACTGTAAAAGGCTCAGCAGGGATATTTAACTTAAATGAGATCGTTCGTTTTACTCATAAAGTAGAAAGCTTGCTTGATTTATTGCGCTCAGAACAACTTAAGTTGCATGAAAAGCATATTTCCTTGTTGCTTGAGTGCCGCGATCACATGGTGAGCTTGATTGATGATGCTCAAACGGGGCAAGAGTCATCAGAAGATGACGTTACCGGACAGCGCTTAGGAGCCCGATTGTCTGAGTTTTTAGGTCAATCTGAACCAGAAAGTCATTCACCAACCACGGAATCTGAACTTGATCACACCGCACTCGACAATTTCTGCTGGCATATCTCTTTAACTTTCCCGCTTCATGCATTCCAAGATGGTATGGATCCGCTCTCTTTTCTTTCTTATTTAACTACGCTGGGAGAGGTTATTTATATCGAGGCTGTCGACCGAAAATTACCTGATTGGCACAACTTTGATCCGGAATGTTGTTATTTGGGTTTTGAACTGCGTTTCTATTCGCCGGCATCTAAACAACAAATCGAAGACGTGTTTGAATTTATTCGTGAAGAAGGTGACGTTCGCATCTTTCCACCCAGTGCCAAAGTAGGTGACTTCATTGATCACATTCAATCAATGCCCGATGAAAATTATAGAATTGGCGAAATATTAGTTCGTTGTGGCGCGCTCACTGAGACTGAATTGAAGCGTGCATTGCAGCAACAAAATGAGCGGCGAGAAGCGAGTTCGGACGCGATACCCATAGGAGAAATTATCACTCAGGCTGATGCTCAATTAGCACCCGTACTCAATGCGGCGGTCGATAAACAAAGTAAAGCCCGAGAGGCGCTAACCAAAGAGCAAAAAAGCTTGCGAGTGGATGCTGAAAAGTTAGATACCTTAATTAATTTAGTCGGGGAATTGGTCACCGCAGGTGCCGGCAGTGCATTACAGGCGGAGCTAATTGGCGAAAATGTAATGATTGAATCTGTTGCACGGCTTAATGGCCTTCTCGAAGAAGTCAGAGACGCGGCACTACAGCTTAGAATGGTGGCTATCGGTGCGACATTTGCCCGTTTTCAACGCGTTGTTCGTGATATGGCGAAGGAGCTAAACAAAAGTATTCATCTCACGATTACCGGTGCGGATACCGAATTAGATAAATCAGTGATTGAAAAAATTGGCGATCCTTTGATGCATTTAGTGCGCAATGCGATTGACCACGGCATTGAAACAGAGGAAGAGCGTGTCGCAAATGGTAAACCTTCTCACGGCACCATCACGCTCAATGCTTACCATGACTCAGGCAATATAGTGATCGATGTGAGCGATGACGGAAAAGGGCTCAACAGCGAAAAATTGCGCGCAAAAGCGATTGAAAAAGGGCTACTTGATGAAAACCAACTCGTGAGCGATGACGAGATTTTTCAGCTCATTTTTGAGCCCGGCTTTTCAACGGCCCAGCAGGTTTCCAATATTTCAGGTCGCGGTGTCGGTATGGACGTAGTGAAGCGAAATATTACCGATTTGCGAGGTCGAGTAGAGATTCACAGCCTACTTAATCGAGGAACAACTATCCGCATTGTATTGCCGCTCACACTCGCGATCATTGATGGTTTCCTAATTGAAGTGAGTAGCGAAACCTTCGTTGTGCCGTTGGATGCCGTTCAAGAATGCGTCGAACTTGATGACCAGTGGCTCAAAGATGGCCAAGGCAAACCTTATATTAATCTCAGGGGACAAGTGCTGCCTTTAATTGATTTAAGAGTGCAATTTAACCTCACTGCGCGTCGCTCAAAACGCCAAAATGTGGTGGTGGTCAGTAGTGCGGGGCAAAGTGCTGGTTTGATCGTGGATAATTTGTTGGGGGAATTACAAACCGTAATTAAGCCACTTGGGCCGATTTTTTCACGGGTTAAAGGAATCAGCGGTTCGACTATTTTGGGCAGTGGAGATATTGCTCTTATCTTAGATATCGCCAGTTTATCGCAACATATTATGAAGGAAGAGTCGAAGCATCGCTTATTGGCAATGCACTAACTTGGCTCAATTACATTGTCAGAAAGGAATAGGCTATGTTTAAAAATATTTCAGTTAAATTCAAACTAAGCATGCTAGTTGGCATCTTAAGTTTGTTACTCATTATTGTCGGATCACTAGGGCTTTATGGCATGCAAAAAACATTGCATGGTCTAGAAACGGTTTACTATGACCGCACTGTACCAGCGTTATCTATAGGTGATATCAAAACGCGTTTTTTGAACAATCGAATTGCGCTAGCATTTTCACAACTCTACCCTGAAGCGGATATTATTCGTGCCCAAATCGAGACCGTCGAGAATCATCTCAAAGTAATCGATGAAACATGGGGAAAATATAAATTAACTAGATTAACTCAAGAAGAGGAGGCCCTTGCAAAACAATTTGAAGAACAGAACAAAGCCTTCGTTGAACAAGCTTTGCAACCAACAATTGAGGCTTTACGACGGTTGGATATCGATGAGGCGACACGTCTTGCGGTTGATAAAGTGCGCCCACTCTATTCACCTGTTGAAAAAACATTAAATACATTAATTCAACTGCAGTCTAATGAAGCGCAGAATGTTTATAATCAAGAAGTTGAGCTTTATGACAACTTACAAATGCTCGCCATTGGATCAATTATATTTGGGTTACTGTTTGGCATTGGATTTGCGGTTACCTTGATCCGCGGGATCTGTAATCCTTTAGAGCAAGCAGTGACGTTGGCTAACCGACTCGCAGCAGGTGATTTAACAAGTAAAATTGAAGTTAAGTCAGGCGATGAATTGGGTCGCTTGCTTGAAGCCATGCAAAAAATGGTGGACAAGTTGTCAGACATCGTAGGTGAAGTGAATAGCTCAAGTAATGCATTGGCTTCGGCATCCGAAGAAGTTTCAGCTACCGCTCAGAACTTAAGTCAAGGTGCGAGCGAACAAGCGGCCAGTGTTGAACAGACTACCTCGTCGGTAGAGCAGATGTCAGCCTCAATCGCGCAAAACACTGAAAATGCGAAAGTGACCGATAGCATGGCAGGCAAAGCGGCTAAAGAAGCGAAAGAAGGTGGAGAAGCGGTAGCTAAAACTGTGTTAGCGATGAAATCGATAGCTGAGAAAATTGGTATTATTGATGATATCGCTTATCAAACTAACTTACTTGCGCTCAACGCCGCAATCGAAGCTGCTAGAGCTGGCGAGCATGGTAAAGGTTTTGCAGTGGTGGCTGCCGAAGTCCGAAAATTGGCAGAGCGCAGTCAGGTTGCTTCTCAAGAAATTGGTGAGGTCGCTAAAAATAGCGTTGGTTTAGCGGAACAAGCCGGAAAACTGCTGGATGAAATGGTGCCTTCTATTCAAAGAACATCCGATTTAGTGCAAGAGATCAACGCAGCTTCAATGGAACAAGCAACCGGAGCAACACAAATTAACCAAGCGATGGAACAGCTCAACAGTATCACGCAACAAAGTGCTTCCGCATCAGAAGAGCTTGCGTCGACCTCTGAAGAGATGAGCAGCCAAGCACAGCAGCTCCAGCAACTAATGACCTTCTTCAAAACAGAAAATAATCGCCGTGAAGCAGCAAATAAATCTTCAGTTCACCACGAGCAGCAACGCCCTAAACAGAAGAAAGATGTTGAGTTTGTCTCTATGGACGATGAACCTGAGTATGTGCGCTTTTAGTGGCTGGAGGTGAATGTGGCTAATCTTATCCCGGTTGAGGCTAACTCGATGATATTGGCTAAGTCCAATACAGAATTAGCACAAGATCAACAGTACTTAACATTTCAGCTCAATGGTGAAATGTACGCCTTTGCGATTTTGCATGTTAAGGAAATATTAGAGTATGGCAAAGTAACTCAGGTGCCAATGATGCCTGACTACATTCAAGGCATTATTAACTTGCGTGGTGAAGTGGTACCTGTCGTCAACCTAGCTCGGCGTTTTTATCTTAAACCGCAAGAAGTGAATAAAAAGACTTGTGTTGTCATTATCGAAGTGACGAATGAAGAACAACGTCAAGACCTAGGTGTTATGGTTGATAGTGTTTCTGAAGTCATTGAAATATCAAGTAAGTTTATGAGACCTGCCCCTAATTTTGGTACCAAGATCCGGACCGAATTTATTTGTGGTATGGCTCAATTCGATGAAGAGTTTGTCATTATTTTAGCGGAGGATAAAGTCCTATCTGTTGAAGAGTTGGCCATGATGGAACAGGTCAAAGAGCAGAATGAACTTGCAAGTTAAGCACAAATCTCAGCAACTTGGGAATTCAGCCATGGAGCAAATGTCTATCATCAGTGATGCGGACTTTGAGTTGTATCGTGGCTGGATATATCAATCTGCAGGTATTGCACTAACACCCAGTAAGAAAGCGTTGGTGGTTGGGCGTTTAAGCGGGCGCTTAAGAGAGCTCGGTATAAGTTCATATCGGGAGTATTTTGAGTATTTGACGAAATTTAGCGATCAGCAAGTACGCAAACTTGAGCGGCAACGAGTCATCAATTTGCTGACCACCAATGAAACGTACTTTTTCAGAGAAGAGGCCCATTTTGCTTACATCCAGCACCATCTCTTCACTATATGGGGTAAAAAACAGATCCGTTGCTGGAGCGCAGCAAGCTCGACAGGTGAAGAGGCTTATTCTCTGGCAATGTTATTAGACAGCCGTTACCAAGGAGAATGGCAAATAGTTGGTACCGATATCAATAGTCAAGTGTTGCAAATTGCATCACAAGGTATTTATCCGATGCTACGCCATGAACATATACCGAAAGCCTATCTCAAAACGTATTGCCGAAAAGGCATTGATACCAAGCATGACACATTGAAAATCGTTAATTCATTAAGGAAAAAAGTGAAATTCGGATTAGCGAACTTACAAAATCAGTTGGATGAACTTGGTCACTTTGATCTTATTTTTTTACGTAATGTTATGATTTATTTTGATCAAAATACCAAACAAAGAGTCATCAGTAACGTTACGAACCGATTAAAAAGTGGCGGTATTTTATTAATAGGCCACTCTGAAACATTAAACGGACTCAACTGCGATGACTTGCAATTACTGCAGCCGTCTATCTATCAAAAACGAGGGATTCGTGATTAATGGCGAACGAATTTTTACCTAAAACAGAGGCTATGAACTTGATGCCTGGCGAGATATTCTTTGGTCATCACAGAGGTTGGATTCATACGCTGCTGGGTTCGTGCGTTGCCATTACGTTATGGCATCCAAAAACGCAGTTAGTGGGTATGTGCCATTATCTGTTGAGCCAGCGATCCGCCCTAGGTGAAGAGGCCAAACAACCTGAAGGCTATTATGCTAGCGATGTTGTGGCGTACTTTTCCCTTCAGTGCCGACGACATCAAATCAATCCTAAGGAATGTGTTGTTAAAGTATTTGGAGGTAGCACTATGTTTGCAGGTCACTACAGTAAAGTCGCTTCGATAAATGTTGCACAACAAAATGTGCGACTGGGTATGCAGTTACTGAAAGAGCACGGTTTTCAAGTAAGCCGCAATGATGTGGGTGGAAAGCGTTATCGTAAAGTATTTTTTGATGTCCAAAATGGTGATGTTTGGGTTCAATATGGGCGATCTTCTGCAAGAGAGGTAGCTTATTAATCAGCCATTGAGTGTCGACTTATAGAGGCATTACATGAAAAAAATAAAAGTATTAATCGTGGATGACTCCGCGGTTGTTCGGCAAGTGATCAGCGCTTTGTTGAGTAATGAACCTGATATTGAAGTGCTTACTCCCGCTTCTGATCCCATATTCGCTCAAAAAAAAATGGCTGTTCAATGGCCAGATGTGATTATTTTAGATGTAGAAATGCCTCGTATGGATGGTATTACGTTTCTCAAGCAACTGATGGCGGAGCATCCGACGCCGGTCATCATTTGTTCTACACTGACGGAACGTGGTGCGGAAGTGACTATGCAAGCATTGCAAGCGGGTGCGTTGACGATTATCACTAAACCCAAAGCAGGGTTGAAAGATTTTCTACAAGAAAGTCGGCAGGAAATGTTAAGTGCGGTGCGCGCCGCCGCACAAGCAAAGCTAGAAAATATTGTTAAACCCAAACCTCATGTACTCAAGAAAGTACAGCAAACAATGCCGAATCCGAATCACTCGACATTAACATTGAAGACCACACAAAAAGTGGTCGTGATCGGCACATCTACAGGTGGGACACAAGCTTTAGAAGCAATCTTAACAGCATTGCCAGCAGTCTCTCCGGGGATTGTTATCGTGCAACATATGCCCGAAAAATTTACCGCGATGTTTGCTGATCGGCTCAATGGGCTTTGTCAAATCGAGGTCAGGGAAGCAAAGAATGGCGATCGAGTTCTTCCGGGGTTGGCATTGATCGCTCCAGGTGGCCGTCACATGCAACTGAATCGAAGTGGTGCACATTATCAAGTCGAAATCAAAGATGGCCCCGCAGTTAACAGGCATAAACCATCAGTCGATGTACTTTTTCGCTCAGCGGCAAAACATGTAGGCCCTAACGCTGTCGGTTTTATTTTGACGGGAATGGGAGATGATGGCGCACGAGGTTTGCATGAGTTGAAAGAAAGTGGTGCCTATACAGTTGCACAAGATGAAGCAAGCTGTATCGTTTTTGGTATGCCCAAAGAGGCAATCGAACGTGGTGGTGCTTGTTCGGTGCTACCACTCAATCAAATAGCGCAGGAAATATTGCAACGAGCTTCATCGAGGCACTTATAGATCAGATCTTCATTTATTTTTAGTTGAAACCGACTTGTTGAGACGCTCCCAACAAGTCGTAGTAGTTACTTTTTTAAGCCAATTTGAGATTCGATGGCTTCGGTTTCTATTTCAGGGTGTTCGGCGAGCTTTTCTGAAGCCCATTGATTGATATGCTTCAAAATAGCCGACACGGCATGTTTTTTTGTTGCTTGCTCATTTTCTGCCACATCTAACGCTTGTTTAGGCTTTAAGCCAGTAGCATCTTCTGCGATATGAAGCCAATCAGGATGCCAGTAGTAAGGTTGACCTGAAGGGGTCATCCAGCCATGAACACCGTTTGTTTCACCATTGTACTGCAAATTATCTACATCATTTTTTTTCATATAAGTTCTCGCCATGGATCGATCTGAATACGTGGTTAATGTAACTCGGTTGCATAGCACAATAGAGTGAACATGATCATGTAATTGAACTAAATGTAACAAAGGAAGATGAAATTGAGGTGATTTTGATCTCATGTTTATTTGAAATTCACTCTATTGTTATTGAGAGTGAACACTGATTGTTGGGGAAATAAAAAAACCACCGAGTTTAACGTCGGTGGTTTTTACAAAAATCGTGTTTGATTTTTAGAAGTTTGCAGAGCGTGGTGTACGTGGGAAAGGAATCACATCACGCACGTTGCCCATACCGGTCACATAGGATACTAAGCGCTCAAAGCCAAGGCCGAAACCCGCGTGTGGTACAGTACCGTAACGACGTAAGTCGCGATACCAACTCATGTGTTCAGGATCAATGCCCATTTCAATCATACGCGCATCAAGAACATCTAAACGTTCTTCACGTTGAGAGCCACCGATGATTTCACCAATACCTGGGGCAAGAACATCCATTGCAGCGACAGTTTTACCATCGTCGTTTAGACGCATGTAAAATGCTTTAATGTCTTTAGGGTAGTTCTTGACGATCACAGGCGCTTTGAAGTGCTCTTCAGCAAGGAAGCGCTCGTGTTCAGAAGAAAGATCAATGCCCCATTCAACATCAAATTCAAACTTACGACCTGAATCGATTAGGATCTTCACAGCATCGGTATAGTCTACTTGCGCAAAATCTGAATTAACGAACTGCTCAAGACGAGTAATTGCCTCTTTGTCGATACGCGAAGCAAAAAACTCAAGGTCATCACGACGTTCTTCAAGAACGGCTTTGAAGACATACTTCAGCATATCTTCAGCCAGTTTCGCGACATCGTTTAGATCAGCAAACGCGACTTCTGGCTCTACCATCCAAAATTCTGCAAGGTGGCGGCTCGTGTTTGAATTTTCAGCACGGAACGTTGGGCCAAAAGTGTACACTTTGCTTAATGCACAAGCATACGCTTCGGCATTTAACTGTCCTGAAACTGTAAGAAATGTCTCTTTGCCGAAGAAGTCTTCATTGAAATCGACATTGCCTTGCTCAGTACGAGGAAGGTTAGCGAAATCCAGCGTTGAAACACGGAACATCTCACCCGCACCTTCTGCATCAGAAGCGGTAATCAGCGGCGCTGACATCCAGAAATAACCTTGCTCGTGGTAAAAGCGGTGGATGGCTTGAGAAAGGGAGTTGCGTACACGAGCCACTGCGCCAATCACGTTGGTGCGTGGGCGAAGATGCGCCACTTCACGAAGATATTCAATTGAATGGCGAGTTTTTGCCATTGGGTAGGTTTCAGCATCTTCAACCCAGCCAACAACCTTCACCTCAGTTGCTGCAAGTTCAAATGCTTGACCAGAAGCAGGGGACTCAACAATCTTACCTGTTACTTCGACAGAGCAGCCAGTAGTGAGCTTTAGCACTTCGTCATTGTAATTATTCAGATTATTAGGGACCACGGCCTGAATCGGGTCGAAACAAGAGCCGTCATAAATGGCAAGAAAAGAGATTCCAGCTTTGGAATCACGACGAGAACGAATCCAGCCTCGGACAGTCACTTCACTGTCAACGGCCAGCTTACCGCTCAATACGTCTGTTACAGGCGCGTAAGTCATGTTTGATATAGTCTCCATTGAGGTAAAAATTCAACCCAATGTTCAAAGGTATTCTCACTCTATAAAGTGGACAAAAAACAAGCGAAACATTGGGTTGCTTATTACTTTTTAATTCAATGGCACATATTACCTGTCAATTCGTTCGCATCAACCTTTATTGTCGATTCGTGGCCGAATTCTTAGCAGAAAGCGTAAATTGATTCATCAATGTTTCTAAGCGCTGCGATAGCTGTTTTAAATTGACGCTGATTTCTCGGGTTTGCGTTGCCGATTGAGACGTATCATCAGCATGTCGAGTAATGACTTCGATCTTCCCTTGAATTTCTTGGCTGACTTGTGTGGTCGTTCGTGTTTGATCTTGAATATTGTTTGCATGATCAAGCACCTGCTGCATCTCTTGTACGGCATTACTCATTGCGGAAGATAAAACTTCGACTTCATTTGAACGTTGATGCGCATGTGAGCAAACCAAATCAACTGAGGCGAGCGATGTTTCACTGTCACGTTGGAATTGAGCGATGATTTTCTCAATGTTTCCAGTCGCTTCTGCTGTTCGTGAGGCGAGTTTTCGCACTTCATCGGCCACGACCGCAAAGCCTCTTCCTTGTTCACCCGCTCGTGCTGCTTCAATCGCCGCGTTTAAAGCCAGCAAATTAGTTTGTTCGGCGATACTTTTAATCGTTTCAAGAATGGAGGAAACCAGCCCTGTCTGATTATTAAGTTCAGAAATTTTATCTTTCACGGACTCGATATCGCTTACCAAACCTTTGATATCTGCGCTAGCTGTATGTGCTTGCTGTGCACTTTGTTGAGCGACATTAGCGGTATGTTTGATAAGCTTTGATGCATCAACGGTAGCTTGATTAACCGTCTGTTGTTGAGATTGCATCTCTTCAATATTGAGCTGAACGTCAGAGGTTTCACGCTGCTGATTTTTTGCCGCTTGGTTGGTTGTTTGTGCTACGTCGGTTAACTGGTTTGCTGAATCGGCAAGCGAATGAGAGGTCTCTTGCACTTTTGCCAAACTGTCCGAAACCGTGTCCATTAAAGAGTTGATGGAGACCGCGAGTTGTCCGAGTTCATCTTTTTTGGTGCTGATAAGCCGTTTTGATAAATCTTTGCTCTTACTGATTTCACACATGAATCGTGACGTATGCTGGATAGGGCGAACAATCATCTTGCGGATCAAAAAAAGCGTGATCATAAATCCGATAAAGGCAATGGAAGCCATAATAATAACGGCAATGACAGTGTGAGTACTGATCATTTGGTTTACATGGCTCAGGTTATATTCAAGACGAATAGCTCCTAAAACGGTTCCTTCTTCCGCCATATGACAAGATACGCAGTTTGTGCCTCGGTAATCTAGGCTTGATTTCATCGGTAAGGCGACGACTAATCCTTTCCCCCAGGAAGCATTGAATGGTTCAATGACGGTTTCCCCGGCCAGTGCGCGTTTATCTATCTCGTCCATTGGCTGTTGATTTTCTTTTCCAGGACCATAAAGTTTACTGACCGCCTCTGAACGTAATACTCGCACCTGTTCAATACCATCTTGCGCGAGTGCCTTTTGGCGTAAGGTCTCTTTCTGAGCCATGGTACCAGTCAACATCATCATATTGAGGCTATCAAAGTAGTTACTCGCTTTATCGTGTAACTGCTCGCTCAACACCGAATTGAGCAGGTCACGTTGTTGTATATATTGATAGCTGGTTGATACCGTTAATACAAAAGCAAAAACGGTGATGAGCGTAAGTAGCAATTTAGACGTAATTGTTGAGTTCATGATAATTTTATTATTATTGAGAGGGTGACAGTGTAAATATAGCGTTAATATTCACTAGTGCAAAAGTTGTAGTCTTTGGAGTGTGACCCTATACATATTATAGGTTTAACAAATGTGATGTGGCACGTCATGATTCCCTATTAATGCTTGAAATATTACTCAAAGGCGTGGGATTTTCCGTTGTATCACCGTGATAAATTGTACTGCTTCATCTGTCTTGCAATGTAAACAAAGCTGTCTAGAAACTTGTTTCGTGAGTCTATATTCCTTAGTATTGCCTCTCTTTTAAAAGCTTGAGAACCAAGATGAAAACAGAATTATACAAAGAGTTTATGTTTGAAGCCGCGCATCGTTTACCTCATGTACCTGCAGGGCATAAGTGCGGCCGTTTACATGGGCACTCTTTTTTAGTTCGTCTGTATGTAGAAGGTGAGGTCGATCCTCATACTGGTTGGGTGATTGATTTTTCTGAAATTAAAGCGATATTTAAACCTATTTATGATCGTTTAGATCACTATTACTTGAATGACATTGAAGGGTTAGAGAACCCAACCAGTGAAGTGCTTGCGAAATGGATTTGGCAACAATTAAAGCCAAGCTTACCACTGCTCAGCAAAGTTGAAATTAAAGAAACCTGCACGGCGGGTTGTATTTATAAAGGCTAATACCAGCAGACAATTCGCAACAACAAACAATAAATAACAAGTAGATAGGCACTACTATCGCGCCTATCTACTTACCCAATATAAAGAGCCTAATAACCCCAAATTTGGCTTACATATTCAGGATGATCGATATAGGGATTTCGGTTACCTTGAAATTGATAAACGGCGTCATTGCGCTGGCGTTCTTTAGCACTCACAGGATCTTCTTGGTGCCAACGCTTTAGCATAGCCAGAGCCCAAGCTTCAAAAACCATGGTGCTAGTACCATCAAGTATGGCATCAGCGTTGTCAGTATTTCCTTGCCAGCTGCCGATACGGTTCTCGTAGCGGGTTGCCATGTAAAAATAGGCGCGCGCTAGATCGCCTTTAAATTCATCAATCGGCTCAAATACGGTGCCATTATAACCTAGCGTATTGCTTGCACTGCCAAGTTTTGAACCATTACTTGAGGTATAAGTGATATGACCAACTTCGCCAAATGGCCAGTTACTGCGTTTTGCATTGACAAAACCATCAGTGGCAAACAAGTGGTGACCGTCGGAATTCATTGGCTCAACGCTGCCCCCAAACCAACTTTTAGGAAATGAGTGTTCCCTATTGTAACAATCGCCTTCTCGTCGATACTGACCACACTGATCGCTGACTTTAGTAAAACTAACACTGTCGTTGTTGTCAGGTTTCTCAGAATAGATATCTAATATTGAACCGTCATTCTCATAGTAGTTATCTATGTCTGCATTTTGTAATAGTGTCCAAATTGCGGAATAACCGCGGCTATTATGATTCTTTATGATATTGTATAAGGC
>NZ_CAWPDB010000024.1:0-8422 GCF_963886625.1 Vibrio sp. V23_P3S9T160 | reverse complement strand
GCTAGGGCAACGAGTCTTTGAGTACGTCTTGGGTCATTGAGGTGAGCTTGACCAAATTGCTTTTGTGCCCAGAGGGTTGGTTCTATATAAGTCATTCTAATCATCCTTGTTATTGCTTAGATGATCAGATCATGAAACATAAAATTAGTTCAAAAAAATCCCCAAGCAGAGGCTTGGGGATTTGTGTATAAGAGACAGGCGCATAGCCACCCTTTATATTTTCCAATTTTCTTGATTTCATACCGATAAATTGCACATTTATGCTCTTAATTTTCCTATGTCCTATGCTATATTTCGTGCCACGTATTTACCGATCTAGGCTAACTCATGTCCTTCAACCTATCTTTACTTGCCGCTGAAGAGAAAAACAAAGTAGAGCTCGATAAACAAGCTTCCTTTCTTGTTTGGAAACTCAAGCAAGGAAAAGCAGGGCCTGAAGCGATCACTCAGCAGCAGTCTAAAATTGCCAGTGAGGCCGAAAAAGAGTGGTTTTTACAATCGGTGAACAAATACAAAAGAGTGATGGGTGTTGCGTAGCATTCATGTCTTTGCTAAGTGGAAAATTGAAATGATCCCACTTTTTGCTAAAATCCCTCGCGTTAAATTGAATTAGAGAGATCATCCCTATGGGAAGAAGTTTTGAAGTGCGCAAAGCCTCAATGGCGAAAACTCAAGGCGCAAAAATTAAAGTCTATTCCAAATACGGTAAAGAAATTTACATGTGTGCGAAAAATGGTGGTTCGGACCCAGACATGAACTTGTCTTTGCGCCACCTGATCACAAAAGCGAAGAAAGACCAAGTTCCAGGCCACGTTATTGATAAAGCGCTAGATAAAGCCAGTGGTGGTGGTGGTGAAGACTACCAACCTGCTCGTTACGAAGGTTTTGGCCCTGGCGGCGCAAGTGTTATCGTTGACTGCTTAACAGATAACGGTAACCGTACGTTCCAAGATGTGCGTCAATGCTTTGTTAAAACGGGTGCGAAAATTGGTACTCCAGGTACCGTATCACACATGTTTGATCACCAAGCGGTATTTCAGTTCAAAGGGGATGATGAAGATTCTATCCTTGAAGCACTGATGATGGATGATGTCGATGTGACGGATGTTGAACTGGAAGATGGTGTGATCACTGTATTTGCACCTAACACTGAATTCTTCAAAGTGAAAACATCGCTAAATAATCAGTTCCCTGATTTGACTATCGATGTGGAAGAAATCACGTTCGTTCCACAAACACATACACCGGTCACGGGCGAAGAGGCGGAGAAATTCCAGAAGTTCCTCGACATGCTAGATGACTGTGATGATGTTCAGCAGGTTTACCATAACGCTGAGCTGTAATAGAGCGAATTAATGAGAAGCCGAGTGATTGACTCGGCTTTTTTTTATCTGTGCATTGCTAACCGTGGTCTTATTCATAGAGAATGACGCAAGGATACATACAGCCCACACTCAGTTACGTGTGTTCGTCCGTTTGGGCTGCTGGGTAATAATAAAAGGAGAAGTTAATGAAAGTCAGTTTTATTGGATTAGGGGTTATGGGATACCCTATGGCTGGGCATCTAAAAAACGCAGGATTTGATGTTAGCGTCTACAACCGCACTCAAGCTAAAGCGCAGCAGTGGGCACAGCAGCATCATGGGCATGCAGCGCAAACAGTCGCAGAGTGCGTGCAAGATGCCGATGTGGTTTTAACCTGCGTTGGCAATGATGATGATGTCCGTAGCATGACGACCAGTGACGGCGGCGCGATAAGGGCGATGAAACGCGGCGCAATTTTGGTTGATCACACCACCACATCGGCACTGTTAGCCGAAGAGCTGGCGTCTGCGGCTCATAAAGCGGGCATTCGCTTTATGGATGCTCCTGTTTCTGGTGGCCAAGTAGGGGCTGAAAATGGTGTGCTAACCATTATGTGTGGTGGAGATGCCGAACTGTTTGAGCAGCTGCAACCCGTATTTCATGCTTATGGCAAGTCATCGGTGCTGATGGGGAAAGCAGGGCAAGGACAACGCGCAAAAATGGTCAATCAAATTTGCATTGCTGGCGTATTAAATGGCCTGTCGGAAGGATTGATCTTAGCGGAAAAGTCAGGGTTAGATATTGGCGTTTTGGTTGATTGTTTGAAAAATGGAGCCGCAGGTTCATGGCAGATGGAAAACCGCGCTGTGAATATGTCAATAGGTAAATTTGATTACGGCTTTGCCATTGATTGGATGATCAAAGACTTGGGCTTTTGTTTGGATGAAGCGCAACGAAACGATCTAAAATTGCCGATGACAGAAAAAACTTATCATGCTTACCAAGCCTTGTCTGAGCAAGGTGAGGGAAGAATGGATACTTCTATCCTTATCAAAGCCGTTAATTCATAAATATCACAGCTCAGAGATAGACTCAATTGGCCCTATTTAGGGCCATTTACACTGTAAACCTATAAATCGATTCCTATTTATCTTCTGGCCCCGCATACCTACAGTGTCTATCTGTGTGCCTCTTTTCGAAAAACAATTGTATAAAACCATGATTGCCTACCGATTAGGGAGGACAAATGTCCTTCATTTTTGTTTGCTGTGCGTGACAGTGCTGGATGAATCGTCAACTAATTACATTTACTGAAAAATCTTAAAATTTGGTTTTTAGTTTCAATAAAATCACATAAAACCAGTTTAATATGCTGTTAATTCGGTGTTTTCATGGTTTTCAATCCAAGCCAAGTCCCTTGATTATAGTGATTATGACCAAGGTCTCAAAATGATCATAATGATTAATAGGAGTAGGATTCGCGACATTATTATTTTTATATAAGTGAAAAAGCAGTGAAAGACACTAAGGAAATGGCTCATTTTAGTCATGTTCAGATTTCCAATTGGACTAAACACGACACCTATTGGCTACTCAGTTTATTTGGTACGGCCGTTGGGGCTGGCATTCTATTTTTGCCAATCAACATTGGGTTAGGTGGTTTCTGGCCATTAGTGTTAATGGTCTTACTCGCTTTTCCGATGACTTATCTCTCTCATCGTGGTCTTGCTCGTTTTGTTCTCTCATCGCGCCGTCCTAATGCCGATTTTACCGACGTTGTTGAAGAACACTTTGGCCAAAGGGCTGGTCGCTTGATCTCTTTGCTGTATTTCCTCTCTATTTTCCCAATCTTACTGATTTACGGTGTCGGTCTAACTAACACGGTTGATAGCTTTTTGGTTAATCAAGCGCAGATGGTCGCTCCCCCTCGGGTGCTACTTTCTGGTGGCTTAGTCTTTGCGTTAATAGCCATTATGCTGGGTGGTGAGAAGATCATGTTGCGCGCTTTTGCTGTTATGGTTTATCCATTGGCGGCTATTTTATTATTTCTCTCGCTCTATTTGATCCCGTATTGGTCAGTGCCGTCATTAGTATTGCCGCAAATGAGTGATTTCTTACACACAGTGTGGTTAGCCATTCCTGTCGTGGTGTTTTCTTTTAGCCACGCAGCGGCGATCTCAAGTTTTGCCAATGTTCAACGTCGTCATTATGGCGTGCTAGCGGATAAAAAATCAGAGCAGATTCTGCGTTACACCAGTCTTGTATTAATTCTGTTTGTCTTGCTGTTCGTGTTTTCTTGCGTATTGGCTTTATCACCAGAGGCATTGCAAGAAGCAAAAGTGCAAAATATTTCAGTGCTGACTTACCTTGCCAATGTCACAGATAATTCCTTTATCGCCACTCTAGGCCCTTTAGTGGCGTTTATTGCCATTACCTCTTCCTTTTTAGGGCATTTCCTTGGTGCGCGAGAAAGCCTGACTGGGTTGCTGTGTAAAAACTTTGGCCTGTCAGTGCGTCTTGCTGGGCGACTCACCATTGCGATTTTGTTTGTCACGATTTGGATTGTCGCGATACTCAACCCTAGCATTCTGGGAATGATGGAAGCGTTTTCAGGCCCCGTGATCGCTATGATTTTGTTTATTATGCCGATGATTGCTGTATTCAAAGTGCCATCGCTGGCGAAGTATCAACAGCAGATGAGTACACCCTTTGTCATGGCGATAGGGTTATTGGCGGTATCGGCATTGCTTTATAACTTGCTCAATTAAATCAGCCATTGGCTCCGTTACTGGAGCCAAATCAATTACTTGATTTGAGCTTTTGTTATTTGAGGTTGTGCATTATTGAGCGTTGATGCTACCTCCAGAATATCTTGCCACTCATTGTAAGCTGATTGGTACCAAACTTGCTCCAGAATGACCGCTTGTGAATCTTGTGCTTTGGTAAGGTTAGAAACGACGTTGTTGGTTTCATTGTATAAACTGAGCACCGTGGTTTGTAGTGTATCTAAGGATCGGCTGATCGCCGCACAATCGTTGTTAACTTGATCGACACTTAGCAATAGGGCATTGAGAGACGCGATTTGTTGTTGATCTTGAGAGAGCGTTTGTTGATCGTGGTTGATGGTATTTAAAGATGATTGGATATCGCTTTGCAGGCTAGATATTTCACTTTGTGCTTCTACAATAGAGCTAACACCAAACCCTGCCAATATCAAAGAACCTCCCAGTGTAAACGGAGCAAGCACCACGCCAAAAATCGTTTCAAATATCCCTTTCTTACGCTGCGATTGAGCATTCGCAATGGCGGTTTTAAATGCTGCTATCTGTTGTTTCATTAGATCAATTTGGGCGTTAGTGGCGATAATTTCTGCTTGGATGGAAACTTCTTCTTGCTGGATCTGTGCAATAGTTTGTTGCAATGTGTTATGAGCATCTTCCACTTGGCGAGCCCAAGCATTCAATCCCTCATCATAACGTTTTATATTTGATGTAAGACTTTGAATCGGATTTTGTAATGTTAAGATTAATGAAGTTAGCTGTTTTAGTTGAGCGGTGTCAAAACGGGTTTCTAGTGCTTTGAATAACGTTAAAATTTGAATATTAGAATCTTTGAATGTATTCGCAATGGAAAGAACACTGTCCATAATGTCATTTGAAAAATATAAATTACCACTCAAACGCCATTGCCGTACCAGTTTTTGCACCGCATTTAAATTTTGTTCTACCTGAGCATACCAATGTTCTGCATTGCCTTGATCAATATAAGTTTCAACAACGCCTTGGCATGCAGAATTTAGTAACACCATAGCGCTAATAGATGCAGGAATGTCGGTTTGAAGTTGCTCGCTGGCTGATTGATTCATGATGGTCCTCGAAAAAGAATAAAAGGGGGCGTAACCCCCTTTAGTAATGTTTAAGCTGCTTGTTTTACTGCAGGTGCTAACTCTTTCGTTTCGATAGCTATTTTTGCGCTAGCTAGCTGTTTAGCAAGTTCAACCGCATCATCCCATTCGTTTTTCGCTGCGTCAGACATCACTTTTTCCATAATAATGCTCTGCATGGATGCACCATTATTAAGCTTGGTTACTACATCATCTAACTCGTTGCCAAAGACAGTCCACGTCGTTTCAAAATCAGATAATACTGATGTCGATGTTTCAATCGCTGAAACGACTGCGCTACTGGCATTGGAAAGCCCCTGTAAAGCGATAATCTGTTGTTGATCTTCAGCTTTTTGCTTTTGTTCTTGCGCGATGCTGTCGTAGTCATCATCAATTTGATTTTGTAATACGCCCCACGTAACACCACCAGCAATAATCGATGCCGCGCCAACGGCTGCGATACCGCCGGAGACTACAGCTGCGGTGCCGGCGGTTGCGACGGTAAGCGCAACGCCTGCGACGAGCATAAAGATGCCAACACCAACCGCAACTTGTGCATAGACTAGATCTTTATTCAGTTTCTCAATGGCTGCACGATTGTTGTCTATTGCGTTATTCATGCTTTCAATATCTGTTTGTAAATCGATAATTGTTTTTTGAATATTGGTCGCACCATTGACTAAGTCATCATGTGCTGCTTGCATTTTCACCCCCCAATCAGAGAGTTCCTTATTCATCCCTTTGACTGTGGCTTCGATACCGCTGACTTGAGAAGATAGGGCGGTCATAATCTGTGAAGCTTGCTGAACCGTTGTATTGTCTTTGCCACTTGCTGTTGGATCCGCTTTATATAACTCATGAATGGCATCGATTGATGCTTGGAAAGTGGCGTCAAAATTAATTACGCTAGAGGGAATCGATGCTGATACTTGTGGTCCCAAATCGTCAATCCATTGCTTAGCAACCAATTTTGCTGAGTCTAATTTTTTACTCAGGTCATCAAACCAATCTGGTTTTACCGTAGGTGGCGTAAATTGTGTGTTTAAAATGGCATGGCACTGCGCTGTGATGACTGTGGTTGCCAAAAATGCAGATTGAGTGGTTTGCTGTGTTGGGTTCAACTGAGTAACTTGTTGTGACATTGTGTATCTCCTTTACTGTTCTTGAATGGTGTTATTTAGCGTGTTGACTAAAACGGGTTTTCCAATGTTTGGCGGTAAACTAATGAGTTGCACAAATTCTGAAATAGTTTTCCATGAGGCTGAAGCAATCTTGATGGTTTGCAAATCAGTCAATAGGGCAGGGTCTGAACCGCTTTGTAAGGCGTTGATCAGTTCGTTTACCTTGTCTAATTCGTCTTGCCATAACAATGAAAGTGCTGGCAAGTTATCATCAATCTTTAGGAATTCTTCGCTCATGTTGCTGAGGGTTTGAATAATGGCTTTAGTAATGGCAGCCGCTTGTGCTTCTTCACTGGCTAGTGTTTGTAATTGAGTGAGTTTGTCTAAATCTTGTTGTACCTCTTTCGCGCTCGATATTGTGCTGTATGCACTGTAACCAACCGTGAATAGCGCACCAGCAAAGGAAAGGAATGGCACAGACGTCGTTGCTCCCATTACGACACCGTAGGAAATAGTGACCATACTTTGTATGTAAGCTTTTCCTGCTCTTAATTGGGCCGCCGTGACATTGGCTCCTAAACTGGCAATGGATTGCGATAGAGAGCCTATCTCTGTTGCAATGCGTACCATTGCTTGTTCTTCGCTCGCAAGTTCATTCCAGCCATCTTGAATGCTGGATGCGAGCAGCTCCTCTGCATTTTTCGCTTGGCTGTAAGATTTCGTGAAAACTTGCTGAGCTTCATTTGTTAACGTGATATTTTGCTTTAACGTTTTTTGCAATAATTGTAAGCATTCAATCCATTGCTTCGTACTTGTTATCGCCTTACTGTTTTGTGCGCAGGCATCGAACGTGGTCTGATAATTAATAAACGATGTAATAATTTGCGCAAAAATTTTAGGCTTTTGCTGCATAAACTCATTCATTACCGCTCTTAAGATCTCAGTCCTGCTTCGAACTTCTACGAGCCAGTTTGGATCTTTTGCTACATGGCCAATAAAGAGAGAGTTGCACGTTGCATCGTAGTTACTAATACCTAAAAAATCAGTATATACGTCGGTCAGCATATTTAATGCGGTATCAACATTTGGGCTTAACATGAGTTCGCCCTCTACAGTGAAATAACGAGGAAAGGATCAAACGTTAATCTTGCACCATCAATAGACAAGGTCGCATTGTATTGTTGTGTGCTAGCTTGTCCTTGCGCTTCAACTCGGCCTTCCCAGAATTCATCACCGCTTAGTCCTTGTTTAGTGGGTATACAAACTCTGTCATTTATCATTTGCCCATTAAACTCGACAATATCAACTTCATTGTCTGGTGAAATAGCGACAACTCGCCAGCATAGTAATTGGCCGTCTTTACAGGCTGTTTTTAACTCAGCTTGGCCTTCATTACCCGAGCCCATATATTTATTTGTATCAATGAGATAAATGTTACTTTGCAGATCTCGACTTGCAAGCGCTGCTGCTGCATCTACGACCATGAGTATTTCTACTTTTTTCATACAATGTTCCTTATTTAGATGGAGTTATTGAACTTCGAGATAAGGTGAAAAATTCATTGTTATTCCGTTTATTGAAAGAGAAATGGTATATAGATAACGCCCAGTATCCCCGCGAGTCTGAACTCTGCCTTCCCACGCGTCATTAACAGGGCTTGGTAAGCAAGCTTTTTGATCAATCATGTCACCAGAGAATCCCGTTATATTGACTTCGTCATCTGGCGAAATGGCGCAGCTACGCCAGCAAATAAACTGACCATCTTGAGATACCGTGTGGAGTTGGCACGTTCCTTCATCCCAAGAACCAAGCCATTGGTTACTATCAATTAAGTAAACGTTATCCATTAAGCTCGTGGTTGCTAATGCTCCGGCACAATCAACCACGATAAGTATTTCTATTTTTTTCATTCAATACCTACTGACGTTTATTTATGGATCCACAGAATATCACTGTACTGATTTAACCATTTCAAATGGTTTTTGGGCTATATCTATTAAATATTATTGATATTAGTGTTGATATTTACATGTTTATAATCTTTATGTGGCTAAATATAGTTAGTGATTTCAGTTAATCAAGGTTGCATAACTAATATGTACATATCAGTATGT
>NZ_CAWPDB010000023.1:0-17402 GCF_963886625.1 Vibrio sp. V23_P3S9T160 | reverse complement strand
ACTTACCACTCACTTTATTAATAATTTTCTTTATAAATAGAACGCAAAGCCAATGTTCCGCTAGATACTACCAGTGCAAGTCGTTATAATGCGCGGCTCATTAATCAGAGGTCAAAATATGCACAGCAACGTCACTCCTATTCATCAATATAAAAAATACTGGGCAGAGTGCTTTGGAATCGCACCTTTCCTGCCAACCAGTAAAAAGGAGATGGATGCCCTAGGATGGGACAGCTGTGACATCGTGATCGTCACGGGTGACGCTTATGTCGATCACCCCAGTTTTGGTATGGCGATCATTGGCCGTTTACTCGAAGCGCAAGGCTTTCGCGTTGGGATCATTGCCCAGCCGCAATGGCAAAATAAAGACGCTTTCATGGCGCTGGGAAAACCTAACCTGTTTTTTGGCATCACGGCCGGAAATATGGATTCGATGATCAACCGCTACACCTCTGACAAAAAATTGCGTCATGATGATGCCTATACGCCCAATAATGAAGGTGGCAAACGTCCAGATCGCGCCACACTTGTCTATTCGCAGCGTTGTCGTGAGGCTTATAAAGATGTGCCACTGGTACTCGGTGGTATTGAAGCAAGTTTGCGCCGCGTTGCCCATTATGATTATTGGTCAGACAAAGTGCGCCGTTCTGTGCTGTTTGATGCCAAAGCCGACATACTGCTGTTTGGTAACGCAGAGCGCGCATTGGTTGAAGTAGCGCACCGCTTAGCCAATGGCGATAACATCGCTGATATGACCAATATTCGCGGCACGGCCGTGAACCTGGCCGCTGAGCCTGAGCATTACACCATCATTGACTCATCACGCATTGAGAAACCGGGTAAAGCGTTTGTTCCTGTGAACCCTTACGCGGTGGAAACGCAGTGTGAAACTAATCAAGAAAAAGAAGCCGAAGCAAAGCCAATCACCATTCGTCCTTCTCGCCATGATGCCGCAACAACAGCGGTTCGTTTGCCTGCTTTTGAAAAGCTCAATAATGACCGGATTTTATACGCGCATGCAAGCCGTGTACTGCATTTAGAAACCAACCCCTACTCTGGCCGGGCGCTGATCCAGCGCCATGGCGACCGTGAGTTGTGGGTCAACCAAGCCCCGATCCCACTCACCACAGAAGAGATGGATTACGTGTTTGGCCTGAGCTACGCACGCGTGCCTCACCCTATGTATGGCAAAAGTAAAATTCCTGCTTATGACATGATCAAAACCTCAGTTAATATCATGCGCGGCTGCTTTGGTGGTTGTTCATTCTGCTCGATTACCGAACATGAAGGGCGCATTATCCAAAACCGTTCAAAAGAGTCGATTTTGAATGAGATGGAAGAGATCCGCGATAAAGTTCCCGGCTTTACTGGAACCATTTCGGATTTGGGTGGGCCAACGGCGAACATGTACCGTTTAGGTTGTAGTGATCCTAAAGCTGAGATGAACTGCCGCCGCCCATCGTGTGTTTTCCCCGGAATTTGCCATAAGCTCAATACCGACCACAAACATACGATTGATCTCTATCGTGAAGCGCGCAAAGTCAAAGGCATTAAAAAAGTGATGATCGCCTCTGGTGTGCGTTATGACTTGGCGATTGAATCTCCTGAATATGTACGTGAATTGGTCACGCATCACGTAGGAGGCTATCTCAAGATCGCCCCAGAACATACCGAGAAGAATCCGCTCGATCTGATGATGAAACCGGGCATGGGCACCTATAATCGCTTCAAAGAGATGTTTGAGAAGTACAGCGCTGAAGCAGGTAAGAAACAGTACCTCATCCCGTACTTTATTTCCGCGCATCCCGGTACGGAAGATGAAGATATGCTCAATTTGGCACTGTGGCTAAAATCAAACAATTTTGAGTGTGATCAGGTGCAGAACTTCTATCCATCGCCAATGTGTAATGCAACCGCGATGTATTACTCAGAGACTAACCCGCTCAAACGGGTGAAATACAAAAAACGTGAAGAAGTGACTGTCGCGAAGGGAGAGCGTCAACGCAGGCTGCACAAAGCGCTGTTACGCTATCATGACCCATTAAACTGGCCGATTATCCGTGAAGCCTTGATCAACATGGGTAAAAAGCATTTGATTGGTGATAAACCTAACTGCTTAGTGCCTGCGAATGATGTCGATGCACTCACGCCTGCGCAGCGTCGTAAATCTGGCCGTCACGGAGCGAACCGTTTTGCGACCAAACACACCAAAACTCAGCCGGGCTTTGATGCTCTTAACCCGCGTAAAGAGAGCGCTACTTCACCAAGCAAATCACGCGCTAGCAGCGCGACAGACAACGGTAAGAAAAACCAAGGCGGTGCATCTAAACCTGCACACTCTCGCCCGACAAGTAAAGGCAAACCGTTTGCTCAAACCTCTAAACCAAGAGCGCCACGCGCAGAACAGCGATAATTCCAAAGCCATATGATCAGCACAATAAGGCTCCGAAAGGAGCCTTATTGTTTTTCAAAGAACAGCGTTAGTTTACCGACCTCGATACCAAATTTTTTAATTTTAGTCAGGTTAAACACCCGCTTTTCATCTTGCCGATAAAGCCAGTCGTCAAAGGTAACGGTTAGCGTAGAATCACCATAAGGTAAGGAAAAATCATATTGCCAACGCAAAGCGTTACCCACTTCTTCCCCTTGGGCTTGGCCTAATACATCATCCGCTTGGCCGATATATTTTCCATCAGCAAAACGTTCAATCACCCATACTCTTTGGCTTTTTTCACCATCATCAAAATTGAAGTCTTCAACCAAAGTGAGTTTATTCCCCTCAACTATTCCGTCGATGGCAACCTCGAAACGACGCGTTTGCATCCCCGTATAATCTTGCACCATCCCCCATGCTAACGTTCGACCAGAGAAGTATTCAAATAGATCAAACTTAGGTTGCGTGGATTGGTATTGAGTGAGATCAGCGCTGCACCCCACTAACCAAAGTAAAAGTAACAGATAACTGCGTCTGGCTATCGCTTTCATGGTTGCATTCCTATCAATTGTTTGCGTAAGTGTGGGTATTGCGTCTGTGGCGACAGCCATATCGCGAGAAAGGCGTCATTTAACGCTTCATCAACTACTGTACCAACCTGCGCTTGAACACCGTTCTTAGGATGAAAAATAAAAGCGCCCTGCTGCCCATCAGAGGTGTAAATCAAGCGATCGCCCTCAGTAACGCTGGGGAAAATGGACGATAGGTGCACCAGCCACGGTGCAATTTGTTGCTCGGTTAATTTGAGTTTTTGCCACTGCTCTGCGGTCGATTCCACCAGCTGTTTACTACTGATGTCGCGCTGATATTCAATTTCAAGCGCCAAGGGATGGGGCGATAAATCGCTTCCTTGCTCGTACTGCCCTGATGGGGTACGAAGCTGCGAGGAATAAATATCTAGCCATAACCAGCTTAAATTTGCTTGGCCAATCACTGGCCAAGTTTGCCATTCGGTCAGTTTATCGTCTGCCACCGCCGCAAAAGCGTTATTCACAAAGCTGTGAAAGGCAATCACTATCAGTAACAGGTTGAATTTTCTTAGCCTATTTCTCTTTGCTAACATCATCGCTAAATACCCTAAGTATTAATGCACCGATCATCATCCACTGCAGCCACAAGATGCCCATAGTCAAACCCAATGGCCAATCAAAATGTACAGCGCCTAAACGTTCTGCCGCCCAATAACTTAAACTGCCTAACACGCCGACCATCAAACAAATGAGTTTGGATGGATAACGTTTCATCAGCACCACTAAATGAGCGGCATACCAAGAAAAAGCGCCCCACAACACCATTAACCAAATGGGAAAATCATTGGTAGCAAAGCGGAATAGTCCGAAATACTGATTAAGGGCATCGATAACAATACCCACCATAGTTAACGCAATCACTCTTTCCAAAGGATAGGAAAAGTGCCGCAAGGAAAACATCAATGCGGCTAACATCATGGCCAATGCCAACCACTGCAAACGTTCTGTCCCCAACACAGCAACAAACCAGATCGCTTGAAACCAAAGAGAGACAGCAAACAGCGTTTTCATTACATCGGTCTTTGCAAAGTCATATGTACAGTGCTGATGGATTTTGCTAAAAATCCACCCTCGCAGTAGCAGAAATAGTAACGCCACATACGCGTGAATCGCTCATCATACCCAAGTTGTGAAACCTGATGTTTTGCAAGCTCAAAACGGTGACGCCAATGAGCAAGCGTATTCGCATAGTCAGGACCAAGATCAAACAGGTTGCGAACCACTAAATCACTGTGCTGTGTCGCCGCCGTTGTCAATGCAGTAATTGAGGGTAAAAAACCGCCGGGGAAAATGTATTTCTGAATGAAATCGACATTATTGCTGTAATAATCATAACGTTGATCAGCAATGGTAATGGCTTGAATCGCCATCAAACCATTGGGTTTTAGTAGTGACTGGCACTTTTCAATATAAGAGGCGAGGTACTCTTTACCGACCGCTTCGATCATCTCTATCGAGACTAATTTATCGTACTGACCTTGTAGCAGGCGGTAATCTTGCTTAAGCAAGGTGATTTGACTCTCCAGCCCCTGCCGCTCTATTTGCTGCGCGGTGTAGTAATGCTGCTCTTCAGAAATAGTCGTCGTCGTGACCTGACAACCGTAAGTTTTGGCCATGTAAATCGCCATCGCACCCCAACCGGTGCCAATCTCAATCACGTGGTCGCTTGCTTTGAGTTGCAACTGCTGGCACAAACGTTCCATTTTATTGATTTGCGCCTGCTCTAACGTTTCATCCGGATGCAGAAACAAAGCGCTGGAATAGAGCATATTACTGTCTAAAAAGGTGTGGTAGAGATCATTGCCTAGATCGTAGTGGGCATGAATATTCTCTTTGGCTTTATCGATTGAATTTCGGTTGAGCCAATGGCTGACTTTATAAAAAAGTTTGGTCAACACACTACTGCGAGCTTCAATGCCATCTAATGCACTGACATTACGAGCCATCAGTTCCATTAGGCTGGTCAAATTCGGACTATCCCACCAACCATCCATGTAAGCTTCACCCGCTGCAATACTACCCCCTTTTAATAAACGAGCATAAAAATGAGGGTGATGTATTTCAATAGTTGCATGGGGTTGATGCTCTTTAAGTACGCCAAAAGTCTCCTGACTGGACGCGCCTTCATTGGAAAATGTTTCAATGATGGTTAAAGTGCCGACGTCTAAACGCTGTAGACAGCGAAAAATGAAGCTTCTTGCACTCTTTTGCAACCCTGTTAGTTGCTTGGGCAACGCGAGAGTTTGTGAATTAAGCATTGAGCCTTCTCCTTGTTATTGTTATTTAGACACTGTCTCTGTGTAGATCTTGCGTATTTATGAATGTGGGTTGGAGTAGAAAGGTGCTCCTTTAAGCCACAGCTTTAAAGCATGCCAGTAAATACCGATTGTCACTTTTACGGCCATCACGGGTGTTTTGATCAATAATTTGAGTAAATTTTTTGAATTAAATGGTTGTGCCTTCATCGATAAAGTCGCATCGAAAACTTTACCTTCTTTGTGACATTCCAAATGCACACTCAATGACGAACCAAGTGGCTTCAACTTCCAATGATATTGCTGATCAATAGGATTGAAGGGAGAAACATGAAACGCCTTTTGATGACGCCACTGTTGCTGCTCTTCTCCCGCTTGTGCTTTCACCGCGTAGTAGTGCCGTTGATTCCAAGGTGTATTACTCACTTCGGCCAACAAATATTGCCATTCACCTTGTTGATCATAAAGATAATAGAAATTAACCGGGCTGAAATAGATTCCTAAATAACGAAGGTGACATACTGCCATCACCTTTCCAGAGCAGCGGTCGCCCGTCAGCTCATGAACTTTATCTTGTATGCACTGTTTTAAATCCCCTTCACCAAGATAATCGGCTCTCTGAAAACGCGCCCAGTGCCACCATTTTTCGCCAAACCCCCAAACTGAATCACTCAGTTGCTCCAGTTCATCGAGATCAATACACGGCATAAACAATGGATAATTGAGCGCATGTTCAATCGGTGCAAAGCGTCGATGACGTACCATGCCAACCATCAAACAACTGTTGGGCTCAGTCTCCATCACGCCGCGCCTTTTAACTGCTGCGCTTGCGCTTCAAGCTGTGTCACCACATCCAGCGCACTGGTCACGCCATCTTCATGAAAACCATTGCGCCAATAAGCGCCACAGTACCAAGTGTTATTCACACCGTTGACTTCAGGCTTGCGTTGCTGAGCCGCGATAGATTGCGTGGTAAATACCGGGTGGTGATAAGTAAACTGTCGTAACACTTTCTCATCAGCAATGCGGTCACCGCTGTTGAGCGATACACAAAAAGTATGAGCGCCTTTAATATGCTGCAAGATATTCATATTGTAGGTCAGCGCTGGTAAACGCGATTCTTGATCTGGGCTGCCATCAAGCCAATAGTTCCAAGCTGCCCAAGCAGCTTTTCGCTTAGGCAGCAGTGATGTGTCGGTATGTAAAGTGACTTCATTGGCTTGATAGTGCATTACGCCGAGCACCTCTTGCTCAGCCTCTGTCGCTTGCTCTAACATACCTAATGCCTGATCGCTGTGACATGCAAAAATTACATGATCAAAGTGGTGTGATTGCCCATTAACAACGAGCTCGACACCCGCCGAGCTGCGTTTGACTTGTGTAACTGGGCTATCAAGATGAATCTTATCTTTAAAACCTTGCGTCAAGGGTTCGATGTACGCACGCGATCCGCCTTCAACCACATACCATTGTGGTCGGTTAGTGATGTCTAGCAGGCCATGGTTGAGGAAGAAACGCAAAAAGAAACTTAACGGAAAAACCCGCATATCAGCCAAGGAAGATGACCAAATCGCAGCTCCCATCGGTAAAATATAATTTTCACAAAAATAGTCAGAAAATTGGTGCTCAAATAAGAAATCACCTAAGGTTTGCATTAATTGATGCGCTTGTTCTGCTTGCTGTTTCGCTAACCGATTGAAGCGAATGATTTCAAAAATAAAGCGATAAAAGACAGGGTTTAACCAGTTACGCTTTTGTGCAAACAGCGTAGTTGCTGTATGACCGTTATATTCCAGCCCATTCGCATCATTACGCACACTGAAGCTCATTTGAGTCGGAATGCCTTTTACGCCAATTTCATTCATCATTGCGATGAAATTTGGGTAGGTCCGGTCGTTGTACACGATAAAACCAGTATCAACCGCGTGATTTTGACCATCGAGCTCAATATCGACGGTGGCGGTATGCCCACCAATGTAATGATTGGCTTCAAACACGGTAACATCATGATGTTTATGCAAATAATAACCGCATGTTAAACCGGAAATACCGCTACCAATAATGGCGATTTTCATACTCAATTCCTTTAATTACAAAACAGCTCGTTATTTAAGTAATGCCGCAACCAATTTGCCTTGCCATGCGTAAGGTAAGCTGCCAATCAAACGTAATAAGCTCGTAAAACGGGCCGGAAAATAGAGGGTGGTTTTGCCTTTTTCCAACCCACGGCGAATCGCCTGCGATGCATACTCGGCACTGACCATCATTGGCATCGAAAAACTATTTTTATCAGTCAAAGGCGTGGCAACGAACCCAGGATAGATCATCGTCACAGCAACACCTTGCGCTCGCCAATCTTGAATGAGCGAGCGTGCTAAGTAGCTAACCGCCGCTTTAGAAGCGCCATAGGCTTCTGCTCTTGGCAGCGCGATTTCACTGGCGATGGAACCAACGATCGCCACACGGTGGTTAGCAACAAAGTGATGCTGTATCGCCTCAATGCAATGAGCTAAACCCAAAACGTTTACGTCAAACACACGCTTAAACCGGAGTGAATCCATTTGACCATGATCGATGTATTCGCAATCGCCAGCGTTGAGGATCCACAGTGAAGGAGTAAAAGGCAGTTGCGATAAAGCCGATTTCGTTTGCTCAAAATCGGTAATATCAAACGCAATGCCTTGGATCTGCAGATACTCTTGATGCATTTGATTAAGCTTGGCTTGGTTACGTCCACAAGCAATAACTTGCCAACCCGTTTTTGCATAATCAACAGCTAGCTGATAACCAATACCAGAAGTGGCTCCTGTGATAAGTACACTCTTCATTGCCCTAGCCTCTGTTTGATCGAACGAATAACACTTCCCAGCAGCGGAATGTGTTCATAGAGCATTTCTCCCAAGTCGAAGTAATCACGGTGATAAATGACTTGGTTGTCTTGAAACTTGAGATGGCTCATCCCTTGCACTTGTATACGTTTTCCACGAGCTAGCCGAGGATGCTGCAAAGACATAGTCCATGTGAGAAAGCCGCAATCACCGACTTGCTGGTGATCATGTATGGTAAAATCACAACGCTCTACGTTCTGATACAAACGAGCAAAATAATCCGATAGCGCACGCCAACCTTCTATTCGATGAGCGGCATCCTCAAAAAGGACATTGTCGTGATAAACCTGACGTAATAAAGGCAAGTTCTCTTTGTTGAGTTGACGATAAACTTGAGCAACCGATTCGACATCCATTGTACGTTTCCATAAGTTATACAAAAACTTCACATGTACAAAATAGTACAAGTCACTTAGTTATACAAAATATTTCTTGTATAACTTTGTATCTTTTCAATGCATACGTGGTTGCAAG
This sequence comes from Vibrio sp. V23_P3S9T160, assembly GCF_963886625.1. Taxonomy (NCBI): domain Bacteria; kingdom Pseudomonadati; phylum Pseudomonadota; class Gammaproteobacteria; order Vibrionales; family Vibrionaceae; genus Vibrio; species Vibrio sp. V23_P3S9T160. The sequence continues at coordinate 8,761 of NZ_CAWPDB010000023.1, read as the reverse complement.
GAATTAAGATCAAAAAAGAAAATAAAGACTAAAATTCCAATAGTTACGACGATCAAAAAGGCCAGCGTAATTCGCTGGCCTTCTCTTTTTTAGTTAGCTTAGATTAACTATTGCGCAAAGCGGCGATGCGTTTATCAAGCGGTGGGTGACTCATCAATAATTCCGTCATTGAACGTTTACCGTTGATACCAAAAGCCATCATGGAACCTTCCAATTGAGATTCTTGCCCCATTTTTAAACGCTCTAACGCCGCAATCATCTTGTGTTTACCCACAAGCTTTGCTGCACCTGCGTCGGCGTGGAATTCGCGATGACGGCTATACCACATCGTAATAAAGCTCGCGAGGAAGCCAAATACCAATTCCAACACCATAGAGATGCCAAAGTAAACCATCATATTGCTACCGCCCCCCTCTTCTGAATCACGAGACGACACGATGTTTGCGATAAAGCGCGATAAGAAAATAACGAAGGTGTTAACCACTCCTTGCATTAAAGTCATCGTGACCATATCGCCATTGGCAATGTGGCTCACTTCATGCGCCAATACCGCTTCGGCCTCGTCACGCGTCATGCTGTGCAATAGCCCCGTTGAAACAGCGACGAGAGAATCATCACGTTTAGCGCCGGTTGCAAAAGCGTTGATGTCCGGTGAATCATAAATTGCCACCGTTGGCATGCCAATGCCCGCCTGCTGAGCTTGACGACTCACAGTTTGCAATAACCAATGCTCAGTTTCGTTACGTGGACTTTCAATCACCATTCCACCTACCGAGCGCAGAGCCATGCTCTTTGACATCAATAATGAAATAAATGAGCCGCCAAAACCAAACAACGCGGCCATGACGAGCAAGCCAGATAAACTGCCCGGCTGCATCCCCGTCACAGCATAAACAATATTTAATACAAGGCTAAGAACCAGAACCACCGCAAGGTTGGTTGCTAGAAATAACATGACTCGCTTCATTACTTATCTCCGAATGAAAAGCTTATTATGAGTGTAGGCTGCAAGCGACGCTAGCATGAACCTACACAATTTTTCATATACATATAGTCTAAGATTTGAAAAACAAGGTTAAGCGATAAATTGAAACATTTAATGTCTGACACCGAGTTTTCTAAAATCTGTTGCTGGACAGCAAGATGGTTAACCTACCCTTACAGTACGTGATGGGCAATTGAACGCATAAGACTTTGGTCGTATTGAGAGTCCCAGCTAAAGTGACTACATTGCATGGGCAACAGACATTTTCGACTGACAAAGGACAGCATCATGGCTGAAACGAGCAACTATCAAATGGCGATCGATTTACTGTGTTGCCACTTAGGTCTCTCTGAAGATGAAGCTAAACAACAATTGGGAATTGGCAGCACACCATCCGCGCAGCAGCAAATATCTGACACGCAACAAGCACTGATGGGGCTGATGCAAGAAAAATAGCCGTTAGCAAAGCTGGCGAGAGTTTATGCTAGCTAAATTGAAACAGCGCCGCTCATGGCATCATGGGTGGCGCTGTTTTGTTTGTGTTGCCTACAATGACCGTGATTAATCTCGCGGCGGCGCTGGCGATAGTACTTCGCGATTACCATTATGGCCGGGAGCGCTCACAATACCTTGTGCTTCCAACTGCTCTACAATTCTTGCAGCGCGGTTGTAACCGATTTTAAATCGGCGTTGCACTCCTGAAACGGAACCTCGACGCGTTTCCACTACATGTTCAACCACTTGATCAAATAGCGGATCCACTTCTTCATCATTTTCCATCTTCTCACCGGGTAGCAAGGCTTCTGGTCCTTGGTCACCATAAGTGATCTCTTCTATGTAGTTCGGCTTACCGCGTGCTTTCCAGTTGTTTACCACCGCATGCACATCTTCATCCGAGGCAAACGCACCGTGAACCCGGATCGTGTGGCTAGAACCCGGTGGTAGATAGAGCATATCGCCCATACCGAGCAGTGATTCCGCACCACTTTGGTCCAAAATAGTTCTTGAGTCGGTTTTAGTCGAAACGGTAAACGCAACGCGGGTCGGAATATTCGCTTTGATTAAACCGGTGATCACATCAACCGATGGGCGCTGAGTGGCCAAAATAAGGTGAATACCCGCAGCACGAGCCTTTTGTGCCAAACGCGCGATCAACTCTTCTACTTTTTTACCCACCACCATCATCAGATCAGCAAATTCATCAACAACAACGACAATGTAAGGCAGTTTTTCCAGCAGCGGCGGTTCACTCTCCATACTGTCCCCTTCTCTCCACAAAGGATCGTGGATAGGGTGACCAGCAGCAGCGGCCATTTTTAGCTTATCATTGAAGCCTTTGATGTTACGCACACCAAGCACAGACATTAATTTATAACGACGTTCCATTTCACCCACACACCAACGTAAAGCATTTGATGCGTCTTTCATGTCAGTCACAACTTCAGCTAGCAGGTGAGGAATACCCTCGTAGATCGATAACTCTAACATTTTCGGGTCAATCATAATAAAACGAACGTCTTCTGGGCTCGCTTTATACAGCATGCTGAGGATCATCACGTTGACCCCAACCGACTTACCTGAGCCTGTAGTACCAGCCACCAACACGTGCGGCATTTTGGCTAAATCCGCGACCAATGCTTCGCCTGCAATGTCTTGCCCTAAAACGATGGTCGTGGGTGATTTCGCTTCTTGGAATTGACGGCTTTTTATAACATCTGACAAATAGACGGTTTGACGACTCATGTTTGGCAGTTCAAGACCAACATAAGGTTTACCGGGGATCACTTCAACCACCCTCACCGCCATTGCCGATAAAGAACGCGCCAAATCCATCGATAGGCTAGAAATACGGCTCACTTTTACGCCTGGAGCTAAATCTAATTCAAAACGAGTGATAACCGGCCCCGGAAAGATATCAACCACTTGCGCTTGGATTTTGTAATCCGCGAGTTTAGATTCAACCAAACGAGCAACCTCCTCTAATGCCTCTCGGTCAATAAAGTGTTCACGCTTTTCTGGGTGATACAGAAGCTCTAACGTCGGTAGTGGCTCCGTCGGTTTAGGCAGGTTAGTTTCTTTTTGCATTAAAAATGGGTTTTGCTTGGCCGCCATATTGGCCTGAGCCGAAGACACCATGTTCTGAAAAGCCGTCACATCACTGTCTTGCTGGCCTAACGGTGGCTCGTCATCTTCTGACATCACATCAAGATCAGCAGCCAACGCTTGATCTGATTCATCTTCATCCAGCACATCCAAATTGGAAATAACCGGTTCAACACGCGACACATCAAGATCAACTTCTGTCATCGTAAGCGACGGATCGCTCACCTCTTCGTCCTCTGCCCATGCATATTGCTGAGCTTCTTGACTGGCATCGAGGTCGGCACTGGCTAATGCTTCATGCTCATTAGCTCTTTCATCTACCCAGTCTGCCGATGAAAGAGCAAGGTCATCCTCTTCCAACGCAACAGATTCTAACTCTTCAATCGTTGCACTAAGCTGCTTGCTGCGATCAAATGGCGCTTCATCTGAGTGAGTTTCACTGAATTCAGGAGAAGTGTTAGCCTGAGTTTTGGCCGCTGGCATGTGAATATTAAAACGTCTTGGCGAGTGAGTCTGTTCCAGCTCTTCTTCAACCTCTACCGCAGGCGTGTATTGCTCGGCCCCAAACGCATCGAGGGCTGATTTGACATATTCTTCATTTGGCAAACTAGACTCAACAACGGCTAAGTCTGCGGATGATGATTCAAGCGGCGACAATTCCATTGGCGACAAAACGGGCGCAATATCTTCATCTTTCTCACCACGTAATCGATTGATCAACGCAACGCCAAGAGAAATACTCATCGTGCCTAACCATTCCACGATGCTTAGCCAGGAGATACCCGTTAGCAGCGTAAAACCAGCGCCCCATAAAAAGAGCAATACTAAGGTTGAGCCTAGTAAATTAAGCGTTGGCAGCGCCAAACTGGTTAAGACATCCCCAATCACACCACCAGATGAAAAATACCAAATATCATCAAAGTTGATATCCGCAAGGCCACAACTGGTCAAAATCAAGATGGTTAAGCCGAGTAAACGCGTTCCCCACAGCACAAAATCAAGGGGTTCATTCTCTTCTCTTTTACGCAGAAAAACCCATGCTAGCACAGTAATCATGAGCGGTATTGGGTAGGCCAGCGATCCAAAAATAAAGAACAAGGTATCGGCAATCCATGCGCCAATAATACCGCCTGCATTTTCAATATCGCCTCCCCACGCGGTTTGCGACCATGAAGGATCGGCGGGACTAAATGTTAATAAAGCGATGGAAAGAAGCACAGAGGCAAGCACAGCGACAATAAGCCCGCACTCTTTCAGACGTTGCGATCCATTGAGGCGTGAAGACTGAGGCTCTTCGCTGGTCTTAATAATGGTCTCAACTTTATTTTGGTTCTCTTTGAACATAAACCTAGATTCTGATTAACGCCAACACTCAAGGTTTATTGCGGCTTGATGCGTTGGTTTGGGTGAAAACAGTCCGAGCGGCAAAAGCCGCTCGGTTTGTTGTGTGATTTAACCACATCAAGGTTAAAAACCCAATTGGCGAACGTCAGAATGTGGAAAGAAGTACCACTATTCAGACAATCTGGCGTTATCGAGTTTTGATAACCAACTGGTTACTTTGCTTCACTTCTTCCATCACAACATAAGTGCGAGTGTCATTGACTCCGGGCAAACGCAATAGCGTATCACCCAACAATTTACGATACGCCCCCATGTCAGAGACTCGAGTTTTGAGAAGATAGTCAAAATCACCCGAAACAAGATGGCATTCTTGAATGTCATCCAGTTTTTGAACCGCAGTATTAAACTGTTCAAACACATCAGGTGCGCCGCGATTCAATGTAATTTCCACAAATACCAACAGCGAAGCATCAAGATATTGTGGATTCAACAACGCGGTATAGCCGGTAATGAAACCTTGACGCTCTAAACGACGTACACGCTCTAAACAGGGGGTTGGAGATAAACCCACTCGTTTTGATAATTCTACATTCGAAATACGACCATCTTTCTGCAATTCATTTAAAATATTGCGATCGATACGGTCTAAATCCTTGGACGGCCTTTTATAGTTGTCTGCCATTTTTTATTCCACCTTATTACTTCCTTGCAAAAATATATACTACAACTTTTTAATATTCAGTATCAAATTTTACACATTCACATCTATACTAGTCACAAATTCGAAACAACAACCCTACATATAGTTATAACAACCAAAAAAACCTAAGGAGTCAGGATGATCATTGGAGTTCCTAAAGAAATCAAAAACCACGAATATCGTGTGGGCATGATTCCCGCAAGCGTGCGCGAACTTGTCTCACACGGTCACCAAGTTTATGTTGAAACAAATGCCGGTTCCGGCATCGGCTTTTCAGACGATGATTACATCGCTGTAGGCGCATCCATTCTTCCTACTGCTTCTAACATTTTTGCGAAAGCAGAAATGATTGTTAAGGTCAAAGAACCTCAGGCTGCTGAACGAGCAATGCTCCGCGAAGGCCAAATTTTATTTACCTATTTACATCTAGCTCCAGATTTTCCACAAACTGAGGAGCTAATCAAGAGCAAAGCTGTCTGTATAGCCTACGAGACTGTAACAGATAATATGGGTCGCTTGCCACTATTAGCACCAATGTCTGAAGTCGCTGGTCGAATGTCTATTCAATCAGGTGCGCAGTGTTTAGAAAAATCACACGCGGGCTGTGGTTTGTTACTGGGTGGTGTACCCGGAGTCGCACCAGCAAAAGTGGTGGTGATTGGTGGCGGTGTAGTCGGTGCCAACGCAGCCAGAATTGCCGTCGGAATGCGTGCTGATGTGACGATTCTCGACCGAAGTGTTGATATGCTGCGTAAACTCGATGAAGAGTTCCAAGGTCACGCTAAAGTCGTGTATTCAACAAAGGATGCGATTGAAAAATACGTCCTCGAAGCCGATTTAGTAATAGGCGCAGTACTGATCCCCGGAGCAGCAGCTCCTAAACTCGTTACTAAAGATCTGATTTCTAGAATGAAACCTGGCTCTGCGGTCGTTGATGTGGCAATTGACCAAGGCGGCTGCTTTGAAACCTCACATGCTACCACTCATGATGACCCGACCTATATCGTTGATGACGTCGTTCATTACTGCGTCGCAAACATGCCAGGCGCTGTGGCTCGCACATCAACTTTCGCCTTGAATAACGCTACGTTGCCTTACATTGTTAAACTGGCCAATAAAGGTTATCAACGTGCATTATTAGAGGATAAAGGATTCCTAGAAGGTTTAAACGTGATACACGGTAAAGTCACCTGTAAAGAGGTCGCCGAGAGTTTCAACCTTGAATATCTTGACCCATCTGAAGCTATCGCTCTGTTTAACTAACGATAACAATTTGCGGTAAAGCTCTCAATTCTTAGCCAAGTGCGTCATGCGCTTGGCTTTCATTTTTTAAAAGCGTGAACCAATATATTGCGTGGCGTTACTTTCCTAGCGCAAAACTGCTCAATCTGCACCTCATAGCCTTGCTCTTGAAGATAAAGTGCCTTATCCAATATCAACCAAAGCTCAATCATGCGGCGAAATGCCTGTTGTACTAAGCCTATCCTTTCCATCTGCCAAAAACGCTGCTCGCCTTTACGTTCATAAGCAGGCCAATCCACTTCTGGTAATGCGATGCCTTTTTGTGCCGCCGCCCAATAACAAAAAGCTAAAAACCCTTCGGCTAGTTGTGATTTTTTGAGGCTCGGAATTGGGCAATATTGATGATGCCCAAGCTCAGATCTTAGCAACAAATCAAAACCCAAACGAAACGTCATTTCTTGCAAACGATGACGGCGAACCCGCTCTCCCCCCGTAACGGTTTCTTGTAGCGGAATACGCAGCTCTTCTTTGGACAAGGCAAGAGAAGAAGTACGACCGTAGCTGGACATGGGTTGGTAGCTATCGGCTTTGATTAAATGGTAGCAACATGGTGAAAACGTAATCGCAGGCAAGCGATGTGTAACGGAATATTCGAGTAGGCGAACATGGAGATCACCACAGGCATGTAAAGCGACGGCATGCTGATTGGTATTGAAAACGCCAAACGCTTGCGGCTCAAAAGCGTCCCCTTGAATAAATTGCATCGGAAGATCATGTTCATCGGCGCAAGCTTGTCCTGCATGACAGAGCTGCGACTGATATTCAAAACTAGTGACTTTTTGTTTTGACTGCGCTGCGATAATTCGACCTAAAAAGCCTTTACCCGCGCACCACTCTAGCCATTCCGTTCCTGAATGCCTAGAGAGGAGTGATTCGCTCATTAAACGAATTTGCTCTAGCTTTCTGCCAGGGATCCCCTGCTCTAAGTAAGGGCTGAGTGCTTGCTGAGTATTACGAGGGGCATCTTGGAGCCTAATCATGATATCCGCTTCTTTTAACCCCTCGATATACGGATGAAGTTGCTCAATGAGCGCTTGCGGCGATGACTTTAAGCTATCGATACTGTCCAAAGATAGCGTTTGCAACCACTGATCCAACCTATGGTCTGAATGTTTCCAAGGTGAACTGTCTAAGCCACTATGATGAAAGGGCTCAAATCGCCAAAAACGTTGATTTTCAATTAAAAAAGCATCGATATGTTTGAAAAGCGCGCGCATACATCCCCCCTAGAAAGGCCAATTCTAGGAGGTGATGGTTTAATTAGGAAGTGTTTCGTTTTAAATGATCAAAATTTGCTTAACGAACTGGCAATTCAATGTCTTTAAACATCTCTTCTATTTCGATATTCGATTTTAACGAGGTAGCCCGTTCGACGACAGGGCGAGTAAGATGAGGCGCGAAACGTTCCATAAAGTCAAACATATAAGAGCGCAGGAATGTACCTCGGCGAAATCCAATGCTAGTCGTGCTCGCACCAAAAAGATGGCTGGCATCAATCGCGATAAGATCGGTGTCGCGTGATTTATCTATCGCCATACTTGCGATAACACCCACCCCAATTCCCATTCGGACATAAGTTTTTATCACATCCGCATCGGTGGCGGTGAAGACAACTCGCGGCGTTAACCCTACGCGATTAAATGCAGTGTCTAACTCTGAACGGCCAGTAAAACCAAACACGTAAGTGACCAATGGATACGCGGCTAAATCCTCAATCGTTACTCGTTCTTTTTTTGCAAGAGCATGATCTTTGGGAACAACAATGGAGCGGTTCCAGTGATAACAAGGCAGCATGATGGCATCTTGGTACAGATGAAGCGCTTCTGTTGCTATCGCAAAATTAGCGGTGCCTTTTGCAACCGCTTCCGACATCTGACTTGGAGTGCCTTGGTGCATGTGTAGCGACACTTTCGGATAACGCGCAGTGAATCCTTTGATTACATCAGGTAACGCGTAGCGAGCTTGTGTATGAGTCGTTGAAATATTCAGCGTACCCATCTCAGGGTGCGTATGCTCCCCTGCCACGGCCTTAATGCTTTCCACACGTGAAAGGATCTCTTGTGAGATACGAATAATATCTTCACCTGCACCCGTGACTTGTGTCAGGTGCTTACCGCTACGCTCAAAAATTTGAATACCCAATTCATCTTCGAGTAAACGAACCTGTTTACTAATGCCTGGCTGAGAGGTATAAAGGCTTTCCGCAGTTGCTGAGACATTCAGGTTGTGATTAACCACTTCAACAATATATTTTAACTGCTGTAACTTCATTATTGGCCCCGTAATCCATTATCAAAGATCCAGATCTTTCAATCATAGTTTATAAT